>JAKBCD010000105.1 GCA_021808205.1 Pseudomonadota bacterium
TGGAGCGGAAGCCCTTGATGATGCGCGCTGCCACAGCGGGACCGAGATCGGCGGCGATGAGCTGTTCCTCCAGCTCTTCCAGCGCCTGATCATCCAGCTTGCGCTTGGTGAACACACCGGTGATACCGCCGGTGAGCTTGGCGGCCGAGCGGGAGAGGCCGGATTTCAGCCGGGAAAAAAACGAGGACACGGCCATTGTTACAGAATCCCAGGCAGTTCGCCGGCAAAGGCGGCCTCGGCAGGGCCGCGCATCAGCACGTTTCCGGTTTCTGCCCAGGTGATGAGCAGCTCGCCGCCATCCATCTCCACGGTAGCAGAGCGGCCGGTGAGCCCCCGGCGGCTGGCATTGACCAAAGCCGCGCAGGCGCCAGAGCCACAAGCCAGGGTCAGCCCCGCCCCGCGCTCCCATACCCGCAGGCGAATGCGCGAGGGGCTGTCTATCCGCGCGAAGCCGATATTGGCACGCTCGGGGAACAGGCGGTTCTTTTCCAGCATCGGGCCGATGGTCTCGATGGGCAGATGCTGGAAATCATCGATAAAAAAGGTCGCGTGCGGGTTGCCCATGGAGCAGGCGGCGGGGTCTGAAACCGGGCCAAGGCTGAGCGGCAGATGCAGCGTGTCGGCAGGGTGGGAGAGCGGAATGTCGCCCCATTCCAGATGCGGCGGCCCCATATCCACCTCGACCAGGCCTGGCCCCAGGATTTCGGATTTCAACAGGCCCGAAATCGTGCGGATGCTTACCTCCCGCGCGCCGGTTTCCTCCGCCAGCAAGGCGGCCACACAACGCGTGGCATTGCCGCAGGCACCGCTTTCCGTGCCATCGGCGTTCAAGATGCGCATGAAGGCATCCGCCCCGGCCTCGTCAGGCTCTATGATGATGAGCTGATCGCAGCCCACCCCACGCTGGCGGTCGGCAATGTGGCGCACGGTTTCGGGCGGCAAGGCCAGCTTGGTGGTGCGGCCATCCAGCACCACGAAGTCGTTGCCAGCACCGTGCATCTTCAGGAACGGGAGCGGAAGCATGACCCTTCCTTACCCTGCCGTGCCGGGCGCGGCAAACGCCCGGCACCCGGCGCGTTAGTACATCGCGGAGGTGACGGAGCGCAGGTTACGCTCCTCCAGCGCCCTTCCGGTGCCCAAAGCCACGCATTGCAGCGGGTTTTCAGCCACCATCACCGGCAGGCCGGTGGAAATGCGCAACACCTCATCCAGCCGGTGCAGCAGCGCGCCGCCGCCGGTGAGCATGATGCCCTTATCGACAATATCCGCCGCCAGCTCCGGCGGGGTGTTTTCCAGCGCCACCTTGATCGCCTCGACGATCTGCCCCACCGGCTCGGCCAGGCTCTCGGCGATCTGGCGTTGCGTCACCATAACCTCGCGCGGCACGCCGTTGATAAGGTCGCGGCCCTTGACGAAGCGGCTGGGGCCGTCCTGGTTGCTGTCCATCCAGGCGGCGCCGATATCCATCTTGATCCGCTCGGCGGAGCTTTCGCCGATGAGCAGGTTAAACGTCCGGCGGATATAGGAGATGATCGCCTCGTCCAGCTTGTCGCCGCCCACGCGCACAGAGCGGGCATAGACGATACCGCCCAGCGAGATCACCGCCACCTCCGTGGTGCCGCCGCCGATATCGACGATCATGGAGCCGGAGGGTTCGGTGACCGGCAAATTGGCGCCGATGGCAGCGGCCATCGGTTCCTCGATCAGCAGCACTTTGCGTGCGCCGGCACTTTCAGCGGATTCCTGAATGGCGCGGCGCTCAACGGCGGTGGAACCGGAAGGCACGCAGATGATGATCAGCGGCGAGGCATAGCCGCGGCGGTTATGCACCTTGCGGATGAAGTGCTTGATCATCTCCTCCGCCACCTCGAAATCGGCGATCACGCCGTCGCGCAGCGGCCGGATGGCCTGGATGTTGCCCGGCGTGCGGCCCAGCATCAGCTTGGCGTCCTCACCCACGGCCAAAACCTGCTTGCGGCCCTTCATGTCCTGGATTGCGACGACGGAAGGCTCCGCCAGCACGATCCCGCGTCCCTTCACATAAACCAGGGTGTTTGCGGTGCCGAGATCGATCGCCATGTCGGCCGACATCAGGCCGAGAAGTCTGGAAAACATCAAAACCCTTTCCGGCGGGCAGCTCCCAGGCGGCGCCGCTTTCTAAAATTTGCCGTGATGGCCGCTGGGCTTACAGCCCGTTTAGCACTGGGGCAAGCCTCAATCCGGCGCTTCATCCGCCATATTTTCCGCCCTGGCGGGGAGTTTGCCAGGAAGTCTGATTCATCAAGGAGATACGAAGCCGCGCGCAGAGAAACCCTGCCGAAAACTGGACGTGACATGAACGAGTCGTCACGCGCAGGGCCGCTGCTTGAAATTCGCGACAAGGGTTAAATATCCAAAACGTTTCCGTTAGGGGAGTTTTGTTAACATGCTACGTAAAATTTCGACCGCGATGGTTCTGACAGCGTCTTTGACGGCGCTTGCCGGCTGCGGCTACTCGCCTGGCCACCGCGCGCTGACAGGTGGTGCCATTGGCGCTGGCGGGGGCGCGATTATCGGCGCTGCCACCGGCCTTGGACCAGGCACGGGCGCGTTGCTTGGCGCGGGTGCCGGGGCGCTGGCCGGGGCCGCAACCTCCCATGACCAGCTTAACCTCGGCAACTGATATTTGTCTTAAGGCCCCTGGGTGCACCCCTGGGGCCTGTTATCCTGGTTATGTGACGGTAACCACGACCACGTGGTCGGCATCTACCTCTTGTAAAGCCTGGAATAGCGCGCTCAGCGCCTCTAGCATCGCATCGCCCGCACCTTTCTCTTCCTCGTCCGTGAAATCTGCATAGGCTTCGGCGAGTTCCTCGGCGGAAAAATTTTCGGGATCGAGCTGCTCTAGGTATTTTTTCTGGTCTTCTAGGGTGAGAATGAACACCAGCGCGGCGGTGGCCTCTGCCAGCTCGGCAACAATGGCATTCTCGCTGGTTTCCAGGTCGATGTCATAATCCTCCGCCAGCACCGGCAGCAGCACGGAGAATATCTCTCCATCCTCCTCGAATTCCACAACGGATGTACCGTTGGCAGCCAAGAAATCTGCCAACCCCTGCGGATCGTCCCCGGTCGCGGCGCTGGCAATTTCCTTCAATTCTTCTTTTGGCAAACGGATGAAGGTTGCAGTGGCCGGCATGCGGTGTTCCCCTTTCTATTGACCTCTTCTTATCAACCCTGGCGGGGGGTTGTCAGTACCTTTGCCTCTTGGCCCATTCGCCCTTGCACGCTAAATGCGCCGGTTGAACAAACAGGAGGACCTGCATGACTGAAGAAACACATAGTTTCGGCACCGAGGTGGGCCGGCTGCTCGACCTGGTGGTTCACTCGCTTTACTCGGACCGGGAGATTTTCCTGCGCGAGCTGGTGGCCAACGCCGCCGACGCCACGGACAAGCGCCGGTTTCTCGCCCTTTCCGACGGCACGCTGGCTTTGCCCGAAAACGCCGCCATCCGCATCAGTGCGGATAAAGCCGCCAAGATCATCCGCATCGAGGATAGCGGCATCGGCATGAGCAAGGAGGAGCTGGCAGAGAATCTCGGCACCATCGCACGCTCCGGCACCGCTGCGTTCACCAGCCAGCTCGCCAGCGCCAAGCCCGAGGAACGGCCCAACCTGATTGGCCAGTTCGGCGTGGGGTTCTATTCCGCCTTCATGGTGGCGGAGCGCGTGGAAGTTATTTCCCGCAAGGCGGGACACGATGAAGCCTGGGAATGGATTTCCGACGGGCGGGGCGAATATACCCTGAAGTCCGCCAGCCGCGAGGCACCCGGCAGCACCATCATCCTGCATGTGAAGCCGGACGCGGAGGAGTATCTAGAGCCGGTCCGCCTGAAGACCATCATCCGCAAATGGGCGGACCATATTACTTTGCCGGTGGAGATCGAGGAAGACAGCAAGTTCGAAACCGCAACAGAGGGCAAGGCGCTCTGGCGCAAGAACCGCTCGGAGATCACGCCCGAGGACTATGCCAATTTCTACCGCCATGTCGGGCATAATTTCGACGAACCCTTCGCCACCATTCATTGGCGCGCGGAAGGCACGGTGGAGTTCAACGCGCTGCTGTTTATCCCCTCCCAGAAGCCCTTCATGCCCGTGGAGGAAAGCCGCGAGAGCAAATTGCGGCTGCATGTGAAGCGCATGTTCATCACCGATGACGCTAAGCTTCTGCCGAACTGGCTGAATTTCGTGGTCGGCGTGGTGGATACGGAAGATCTGCCGCTGAACGTCTCCCGCGAGATTCTGCAATCCACCCCGGTGCTGGAGAAAATCCGCAAGGCGCTGGTGAACCGGGTGCTGACCGAGCTGAAATCCAAGGCCAAGGACGCCGAAGCGTTCAAATCCTTCCTGGAGAATTTTGGCAGCGTGATGAAGGAGGGGATCTACGAGGATACCGGCCACGCCGCCGAGATTGCTGGCCTCCTGCGCTTTGCCTCCACCAAGGAGGACGCCACGACGCTCGAAGATTACATCGCCCGCATGCCGGAGGGGCAAAGCGACATCTATTACCTCGCCGGGGACGCCGCGCATCTCAAAACCTCTCCGCAGCTCGAAGGCTTCGCCGAGAAAGGCTTTGAGGTGCTGCTGCTGGGCGATGCCATCGATGCGTTTTGGCCGAGCCGCCTGGGCAGCTTCAAGGAAAAGAAGCTCGCCTCCGTCTCCCAGGTCGGCGATCTCTTTGCGGCGGCGCAGGTGCCGGAGGCCATCACCAATCTCTGCACCAAGCTGAAGGACGCGCTCGGGGCCGAGGTTTCGGAGGTTACCGCCTCTTCACGCCTGAAGGACAGCCCGGCGATGCTGGTAGCCGCAGAAATGGGGCCGGATTTAGCCATGCAGCGCCTTCTGAAGCGCGCCGGACGCCCGGTCTTCGGTCTTCCGCCGAAGCTGGAGATCAACCCTACCCACCGGCTGGTGGAGGCACTGGCGGACAAGGATGATGTGAAGGAGGCCGCCAGCCTGCTTCTCAACCTCGCCAGGCTGCAAGATGGCGAATTGCCGGAGAACCCGGCGGAATTCGTCAAGCAGGTCGCCGCCGCGCTGGCGCAAAATAACTGAACATTCACAACACAGGGGAACTTCCAACAAGAGTTCCCCTGCTACCGGTAAATTAAAATTGGATCCTGAACGCCTTTGACCTGGATCAATGGTGAACGGCTTTAAAGATGTATTTTGTAAATATCTTTAACCGGGTATCAAGGGCGAATGCATGTTTTGTTTTCAATGTGAGCAGACCGCGCGGCAGGATGCACAAGCGGGCTGCGCCAGCGCCAAGGGCGTTTGCGGCAAGGATGAAGCGACAGCGGATTTGCAGGATTTGCTGATCTACCAGCTCAAAGGGCTCGGTGAGCTGAGCAGCCGGTTGCATGGGCGCGGAACGCCGGACCGGGCCGCCGATAGCTTTATTCTCTATGCATTGTTCACCACCCTCACCAATGTGAATTTCAACCGTACGGTTTTCACCGGGCTTATCGCTGAAGCAGCGCAGTTGCGTGACCGGCTAAGCACTACCCTGGAAGCGACGGGAGAGACGCTGCACGGACTAAGCGCGGCGGCGCATTTTGCCCCAGCGGCAGACCTCACCGGGCTGCTGGCGCAGGCCAATATCGCCTCGGTGCGAGCCGGGCTGGAGCTTGTCGGCGAGGACGTGATCGGGCTGCGCGCGCTCATACTATATGGGCTGAAAGGTGTGGCCGCCTACGCCCACCATGCCGAAGTGCTGGGCGAAAAACGCGAGGAAATTTACGCTGGCATTGCGCACGCGCTGGATTTTCTGGCGCATGACCCGGCCGATATCGGCCTGCTGCTGGAAGAAGCCCTGGCGCTGGGCCAGCTGAACCTGACCGTGATGGAAGCGCTGGATGCCGCCAACACCGGCAGCTTCGGAACGCCCACCCCCACTCAGGTGCGCACCACCCCGGTGGCCGGCAAGGCGATTTTGGTTTCCGGCCATGATCTGCGCGATTTGCACAAGATCCTGGAAGCCACACAGGGCAAGGGCATCAATGTCTATACCCATGGCGAGATGCTGCCCGCCCACGGCTACCCGAAACTGCACGCCTATCCGCATCTGGCCGGAAATTACGGTGGCGCCTGGCAGAATCAGCAGCAGGAATTTGCCGACTTCCCCGGCCCGATCGTGATGACCTCGAATTGCCTGATCGAGCCGCGCCCGTCCTATCGCAATCGCATCTTCACCGCCGGGCCGGTGGGCTGGCCGGCGGTGCGCCATATCCAGAATGACGATTACACCCAAGTCATCCAGGCTGCGCTGGCGCTGCCGGGCTTTGCCGAAACCGCGCCGGAAAAGACCCTTCTGGTCGGCTTCGCGCGCGAAGCGGTGCTGGGCGCGGCGGAGACCGTGATCGAGGCCGTGAAGAGCGGCGCCATCAAGCATTTCTTCCTGATCGGCGGCTGCGACGGCGCGGCACCCGGGCGCAATTATTACACCGATTTCGCCGACCACGCCCCGGCCGATACCGTGCTGCTGACCCTGGGTTGCGGCAAATACCGCTTCAACAGCCATGAGTTCGGCAATATCGGCCCGCTGCCGCGGTTGCTGGATGTTGGCCAGTGCAACGACAGCTATTCCGCCATCCAGATCGCCAGCGCGTTGGCGGGGGCGTTTGGCTGCGGGGTGAACGATCTGCCATTAACACTGGTGGTTTCGTGGTTCGAGCAGAAGGCGGCGGCGG
>JAKBCD010000106.1 GCA_021808205.1 Pseudomonadota bacterium
CGGCTGCGCGCCGTTCGAAATTCAGGCGCTTTACGGCTCCAACGCCTACCGCCGGTATGAGCGCCAGGCCCTGGAAGAGACGCTGCAAAGCCACCCATCCTGCGTGATTGCCACCGCGGGCGGGCTGGTGGGGGACAGCTCCACCTTCGACCGGCTGTTGGCCAATTGCCTCACCATCTGGTTGCAGGCCACGCCTGAGGACCATTTCACCCGCGTGCTGGCGCAGGGCGATTTGCGCCAGCTTCCGGGCAACCGGAACGGCGTGGATGACATCCGCCTGACGCTGGAAAGCCGGGCAGGCTTCTACGCCAAGGCCGACCTCACCTTCAACACCAGCGGCAAAACGCTGGACGAAGCGTTTATGGGACTGCTGGAGCTGGTGCATACGCATACGCCGCTCGCCGAAACAGCATAGACCCGCAATATTGACCGCAACCGCCGCGCAGCTGATGCTGCCCCGGTGCGCTGCCTTTCCAAAATCTATCTTGCCGGGCCGGACGTGTTTCTGCCCAACGCCGCTGCGTTTGCCGAGGCGAAGCGGCGGTTGTGCGTTCCGTTCGGGTTTTGCGGCATAACGCCCTTCAACCCGGCGCTGGATATGAGCCAGCCGGCGGACTGGCTCTGGCGCAAGATTTATGCCGACGATCTGGCGATGATGCGTGAAAGCGACGCGGTTATCGCCAATCTCACGCCGTTCAGGGGCGCTTCAGCGGATGCGGGCACGCTGGTGGAGCTGGGCTGGTTTCTGGGCCAGGGCAAGCCGGTGTTCGCTTATTCCAACTGCGCCGCCTCGTTTGCGGAGCGCTCGCGCCTTCAGGCCCGCGTGGCGGGGGAGCCGATGCAGGAGCTGGCCGTGGAGGATTTCGGGCTGGCGGATAATCTGATGATCGAAGGCAGTTTGACGCTGCCGCTCGTGCGGCCGCCAGATGGTGTTTCACGCCCGTTCGATTCGCTGGAGATGTTCAGCCTTTGCCTGGAGGCGGTTGGCGCCTGGGTCAGGGATTCAGCTTGTAGCCCCCACCATCGGTGATGAGAATTTTGGCGTTCTGCGGGTCCGCCTCAATCTTCTGCCGCAGCCGGTAAACATGCGTTTCCAGCGTATGTGTTGTGATCGTCTGCTTATATCCCCACACGGCTTCAAGCAGCGTCTGCCGTGCCACGGCTTTGCCCGCCCTGTACAGATACCGCAAAATCGCGGATTCCTTGTCGGTCAGTCTGGTCTTGCCGCCTTTTGCATCCAGCAGCAGCCTGGCAGCGGGACGGAATTGATAGGGGCCGATCTTGATCTCGGCATCCTCTGAGGACTCGAAGCTGCGCAAATGCGCGCGCAAGCGGGCAAGCAGCTCGTTCAGGCGGAACGGTTTGGCGAGATAGTCGTTGGCGCCGGAATCGAGGCCACGCACCACATCAGATTCCTCGGCGGAGGCGGTGAGCATGATGATCGGCGCCTTGATGCCGCGCTCGCGCAGTAACCGGCAGAAATCCCGTCCGTCGCCATCCGGCAGGGAAACATCCAGCAGCAGCGCTTCGTATCTGGTGCCATTGCTCAATCTGGCCTCGGCTTCAGACAGGCTTGCCGCGTCCACCGGCGCAAACTCGCCGTTCACGCTCAATTGCTCCACCAGCGCACTCCGCAGAGCGTCATCGTCATCCACAACCAAAATTGTCCGCGGGCTGAGCATCCTGCACTCCTCAACAATCTGTTAAAGCTTACGTTACTTTACACGTTGTGTCAGCCTCTCTGGTCAGATGCCTTCGCCATCCTTATTTTAAGCGGCAATGGAACGTTCTCACCTCATCCAAAACCCACTGGGCACCCCCCGCACGCGGGCCGTGCACCGGGCCATTGCCGATGCCAGGCGCGGCGTACCGGTGGTGCTGGCCGCACGCAGGCCGCTGATTCTGGTGCCGGCGGAAACCGTAGGCGCGGAAGGGCTAAGGCTGATCGACGTGCTCTCCACCGAGCCCGCCAGCCTGCTGCTTGCCCCCTCGCGCGCCGCGGCAGTGCTGAAGCACGAGGTGCCCGGCACCTCTGCCGCCATTGCGCTGAAGCTGGCCAGGCCGCTGATTGACGCTCAAACGCTCAAACGCGCCGCCGACCCGACGATGGAGCAGATTCTGCCCGCGTTTGAGACGATGAAGGCGCCGGAGGAAGCGGCGGCGGCGCTGGCTTTGGGCAAGCTGGCACGGCTGCTGCCCGCCATGGTGGCCGCACCCGTGCGCCCGGGCTGGGCCAGCCGCAAGGAAGGCGCTGACCTGCTGAGCGTGCCCGCGGCGGATTTGCTGGCTTATCCGCTAGAGCTGGCCTCGACGCTGATGAAGGTGGCGGAAGTGGCGGTGCCGCTGGACGGCGCGCGCGATGCGCGGCTGGTGGCCTTCCGCGCGCTGGACCAGGGGATTGAGCATATGGCGATTCTGGTGGGCCAGCCGGAAAGCCAGGACGCGCCGTTGGTGCGGCTGCATTCGGAGTGTTTCACTGGCGACCTGCTGGGTAGCCTGCGTTGCGATTGCGGGCCGCAGCTGCAGGGGGCGATTGCCCGCATGGGGCAGGAAAACCATGGTGCGGTGCTGTATCTGGCGCAGGAGGGGCGCGGCATCGGGCTTATCAACAAGCTGCGGGCCTATACCTTGCAGGACAAGGGTATGGACACGCTGGACGCCAACCGGGCGCTGGGCTGGCAGGCGGATGAGCGCAATTTCCATATCGCCGCCGCGATGCTGGAGGCGCTGGGGATCAGGCGGATCAGGCTGCTGACCAACAACCCGGAAAAGCTGGAAAGCCTGGCCGCGTGCGGGATCGAGATCATCGAGCGTGTGCCACACCAGTTCGACCCGAACGGGGTGAACGATTCCTACCTGGAGACGAAGGCCAGGCGCTTCGGGCATCTGCTTGGTTGAGTTCGTTCTGCGAGACGGCACGTTGCGCGGCGCAGGGCTAATACTCCGTGCCGCCCATGGGCGCGGCGGCATCACCACCCAGAAGCGCGAGGGCGATGGCGGCACGCCGGCCGGGCTGCTGCGGCTGATGCGGGTGCTGTACCGCGCGGACAGGATTGCACCCCCCCGCTGTGGGGTGCCGCTGGAGCCGATTTCCCCGCACGATGGCTGGTGCGACGACCCGGCGGATGCCGCCTATAACAAGCCGGTACGCCTGCCCTGCCCCGCGAGCCATGAGGAATTATGGCGCGCGGATGGGGTTTACGACGTGATCGGCGTGCTGGACTGGAATCTCAGGCCGATTGTACCCGGGTGTGGCTCGGCGATTTTCTTTCATGTCGCCACACCTGATTACGCGCCCACAGCCGGCTGCGTGGCACTGAGTCTGCCGGATGTGCTTGCGGCCCTGGCGGCGGGAATGAGCGGAATAAGGGTGGTGGGGTGACGAATGGCCCCAATTTGCCGTAAAGACCCGCCATGACCGGCACACCCCTTGAGCTTATCCGTAATTTTTCCATTATCGCGCATATCGATCATGGCAAATCCACCCTGGCCGACCGGCTGATCCAGCATTGCGGCGGCCTGACCGCGCGTGAGATGACCGAGCAGGTGCTCGACAACATGGAGATCGAGAAAGAGCGCGGCATTACCATCAAGGCGCAGACCGTGCGGCTGGAATACCCGGCCCAGGACGGCAAGACATACACGCTGAACCTGATGGACACGCCCGGCCATGTGGATTTCGCCTATGAGGTGAGCCGCTCTCTCGCCGCGTGCGAGGGCTCGCTGCTGGTGGTGGATGCCTCCCAGGGCGTGGAGGCGCAGACGCTGGCAAATGTGTACCAGGCCATTGATGCGCACCACGAGATTGTGCCGGTGCTGAACAAGATCGACCTGCCCGCCGCCGATGTGCCGAAGGTGAAGCAGCAGATCGAGGATGTGATCGGCATCGATGCCTCCGAGGCGGTGGAGATTTCCGCCAAGACGGGGCTGAACATCGAAGGCGTGCTGGAAGCGCTGGTGCAGAAGCTGCCGCCGCCGGAAGGTGACAACAAGGCCGAGCTTCAGGCGCTGCTGGTGGATTCATGGTACGACCAGTACCTTGGTGTGGTGATTCTGGTGCGCGTGAAGAACGGCGTGCTGAAAAAAGGCCAGAAGATCCGCATGATGTCCACAGGCGCTGTGCACCCGGTGGAGCAGCTTGGCGTGTTCACGCCGAAGATGAAGCCAGTGGATGAGCTGGGGCCGGGTGAGATGGGCTACATCACCGCTGCGATAAAGACCGTGGCGGATTGCAATGTGGGTGACACCATCACCGAGGACCGCCGCCCGGCACAGGCCCCCTTGCCCGGCTTCAAGCCCTCCATCCCCGTGGTGTGGTGCGGGCTGTTTCCGGTGGATGCGGATGATTTCGAGAAGCTGCGCGACTCACTCGCCAAGCTGCGGCTGAACGATGCCAGCTTTCATTATGAGGCCGAAACATCAGCAGCCCTGGGCTTTGGCTTCCGCTGCGGATTCCTGGGGCTCTTGCATCTGGAGATCATCCAGGAGCGGCTCTCCCGCGAGTTCGACCTGAACCTGATCGCGACCGCGCCTTCCGTTGTGTACCATGTGTACAAGACCAATGGCGCCATGGAGCCGCTGCACAACCCGGCGGACATGCCGGATGGCTCGATCATCGACCATATCGAGGAGCCATGGATTAAAGCCACCATCATGGTGCCGGACGATTATCTGGGCTCGATCCTCACACTCTGCTCTGAACGGCGTGGCCAGCAGGTGGACCTGACATACGTGGGTAACCGCGCCATGGCCGTGTACCGCCTGCCGCTGAACGAGGTGGTGTTCGATTTCTACGACCGGCTGAAATCCGTGAGCCGTGGTTATGCCAGCTTTGATTATGCGATTGAGGATTACGCCGAAGCCGATCTGGTGAAGATTTCCATTCTGGTGAACCAGGAACCGGTGGACGCACTCTCCTTCATCGCCCATCGCAGCCAGGCGGAGACGCGCGGGCGCTCCATCTGCGGCAAGCTGAAGGATTTGATCCCCAAGCAATTGTTCAAAATCGCCATCCAGGCGGCGATTGGCGGGCGGGTGATTGCGCGTGAGACAATCTCCGCCCTTTCCAAGGACGTGACGGCCAAATGCTATGGCGGTGATATCAGCCGTAAGCGCAAGCTGCTGGAAAAGCAGAAAGAAGGCAAAAAACGGATGCGCCAGTTCGGCAAGGTGGAAATTCCGCAGAGCGCCTTCCTGGCGGCGCTGAAAATGGACGCCTGAGCAGGGCTTGGCAGACGCGACGGGTTTGGCTAGAGAGTGCCCCCACGCCCAGCTGGACAGATGGCCGAGCGGCTTAAGGCGCACGCTTGGAAAGCGTGTGTACGTTAATAGCGTACCCAGGGTTCGAATCCCTGTCTGTCCGCCAGCGCCCCTGGAAAATTACAAAAATAGCCCTGCGGGCATAATTGTCTGCCTGGCGACACGTCATCATTTGGTCACACGCAAGCATTTCGGGCTACCGTAGAGAAAGCCGCACAACTGCAACGCGCTTAATCTTCGGGTGTATTAAATGAGCTCACGCAAACTCCTTCTGTCTGCGGCGGTCTGCGCCATGCTCACCGCGGCCACGGCCGTATATGCCGGTGAACCCGGGGCGGTGGCACCTTCTGGCAACCACGACGGAACAGACCACCTGAAAACAGCGACGCCGATCAAGCATCTTGTCGTCATTTACGATGAGAATGTCTCGTTCGACCATTACTTCGCCACCTATCCGCAGGCCACCAACCCGCCGGGCGAGCCGAAATTCACGGCCCTTTCCGGCACGCCGCTGGTGAACAACCTGGCGAATGCCAATTTGCTGACCAACAACCCAAACTTTACCAACCAGGAAAACGGCGCCAACGCGGCGAACCCGTTCCGGCTGGACCGCACCCAAGCCGCCACCGCCGACCAGAACCATGGCTATACGGCTGAGCAGCAGGCTTATGATGGCGGCAAGGCTGATCTGTTTCCTAAATATACCGGCAAGGCCACGCCGGGCGGCGCTGGGGCGTTTGGCACCAGGGGCCAGGTGATGGGGTATTACGACGGCAATACCGTGACCGCGCTCTGGAATTACGCCCAGCATTTTGCCATGGACGACAACGCCTATACCAACACCTACGGCCCTTCCACGCCCGGCGCGCTGGAGGTTGTCTCCGGCCAGACGGACGGCGTGAAGCTCATCGCCAGCAGCAAATCTTCCTATTATCTGAAGAACGATATCAACGGGAAAACGGATTATGCGCTCATCGCGGATGTCGACCCTGGTTATGATGTTTGCTCGAAAAAATCCAACCAGGTGATGATGGAGGGCAAGAATATCGGCGACCTGCTGAACGAAGCCGGCATCACCTGGGGCGGGTTCATGGGCGGGTTCGACCTTGCCGTTAAAAACCCCAACGGCACCACCGGCTGCAAGCGCAGCACGGAGTCCACCGTGGTCGGGCGGGCCGTGGTGGATTACATCCCGCACCACGACTGGTTCCAATATTACGCCTCCACCGCCAACCCGCAGCATCTACGCCCCAAGGCGCTGGCCGATATCGGCTACAGCTACGACCATGACGGCCAGAAAGACCCCGCGAACCACGAATATGGCCTGAACGATTTTTACAAGGCCGTCGCGGCGGGCAATTTCCCTGCCGTCTCCTACATCAAACTACCCGCTTATCAGGATGCCCATGCCGGGTATTCCGACCCGCTGGACGAGCAGGCGGGGCTGGTGA
>JAKBCD010000107.1 GCA_021808205.1 Pseudomonadota bacterium
CGGCGAGAGCAGAAGCGCCTGGCTCATCTGGTAGCCGTCGGTCTTCTGGGCGATCTGGTCCACCTCGATCTTGCCTTGGAACACACCGCGCGCACGCCCCGCGAGAACGGATTTCACCGTCTGGCGGGAGGGGCAGTTGGGCGCCTTGTGGCGGATGATGGTGGTAAAGTCACCATGCTGGGTGCCGCCCAAAAGTTGTGCCGCATTCAGGTGAGCGAGCGCATTCTGGCCCAGCAGATTGGCCTCGATCTCCGTGCGGGAAATTTTGGAGCCAAGTGTCAGAGTGAAATGCTCATAAGAGGCATTGCCCGCGATATCGGCATGAATGGTGGTGGTGTTGAAAGCTTCAACACTTTCTTCTTGCAAGCGGAAATGCTGGAACTTCGCGCCTTCCGCCACCTCGATCTCAAACACGGCGTTCTGCCAGTAAATGCCCTCGCCCTGGTCCAGTTCGATCAGCGTGAATGTCGCCCCCTGCCCCAGCTTCACGCGGTGGCGCGGATGGAAAGCAAATGGCGCAGCACCACTGGCCGCGGAAACCAGCAATAATTCCCCGGCATCTTGGCCGGCGAGAATTTCGACATTGATGCCGCTGGTGGCATGTTCGGCATTGATCAGCGCCATGGGCTGCCGGCCTTTGCCTTCAACCGGCGCGAAGGGTGTGGCATGCTTAAAACCGGTTGAAAGTGCGGTGTTCAACGTGCCGTTCAAAAACACGAAACGCGGGAACGGCAGATCCGGTAATTCCGGCGTGGCCGAAACGGCAGGCGGCGCACCAAAGGTAATCGCCGAGAGCGGGCGCAAATCCGTATAGCGCCAAGCTTCCAGCTTGCGGGTGGGCAGAGCGACCATGGTTACGCGGCTTCCAGCCCGGCATAGCCGCTGGCTTCCAACTCCAGCGCCAGAGAGGCTGGGCCGGAACGGACGATCTTACCGCCCGCCAGCACATGCACAACGTCCGGTACGACATGGTCCAGCAGGCGCTGGTAATGGGTGATGACAAGCGCCGAAAATTTTTCACTCCGCAGCGCGTTCACGCCTTCCGCCACTATCTTCAGTGCGTCGATATCCAGGCCGGAATCCGTCTCGTCGAGAATGGCGAGATGCGGCTTCAAGATGGCCATCTGCAGCATCTCGTTGCGCTTCTTCTCACCGCCGGAGAACCCAACATTCACGTTGCGCTTCAGGAAATCCTCCTTCATCGCCAACTGCTTCACAGCGGCGCGGGCGAGTTTCAGGAAGGCGACGGCGTCCAGCTCATCCTCCCCGCGTTTGCGGCGGATGGCGTTGAGCGATGTGCGCAGGAAATTGGCATTGCCCACACCCGGCAGCTCCACCGGATACTGGAACGCCAGAAACAGCCCGGCGGCGGCGCGGTCTTCCGGCTCCATTTCCAGAATGTTCTCGCCATTGAACAACACTTCGCCCTCCGTCACCTCATAGCCATCGCGGCCGGAGAGAACGTAAGACAGCGTGGATTTGCCAGCGCCATTGGGGCCCATGATGGCGTGGATTTCACCATCGGGGATGGTGAGGGTCATACCTTTCAGGATTTCCGCATCGCCGATACGCGCGTGCAAATTCTTGATCTCGAGCATCAGCCCACCGAACCTTCCAGAGAAACAGCTAATAGTTTTTGTGCCTCGACGGCGAATTCCATCGGCAACTCCTTCAGCACATCTTTGCAGAAGCCATTGACGATGAGGCTCACCGCATCTTCCTCGGAAAGACCACGGGAGCGGCAATAGAACAATTGGTCCTCGGCAATCTTGGAGGTGGTAGCTTCATGCTCCACCTTGGCCGAGGAGTTGCGGTTTTCGATATAGGGCACCGTATGCGCGCCGCATTGGTCGCCGATCAGCAAACTATCGCACTGGGTGAAGTTGCGCGCCCCCGATGCGCCGGGCATGATCTTCACCAACCCGCGATAGGTGTTGTTGGACTTGCCAGCGGAAATGCCCTTGGAGATGATCGTGCTCGACGTGTTCTTGCCGATATGGATCATCTTGGTGCCGGTATCGGCCTGCTGGAAATTATTTGTCACGGCCACTGAGTAAAACTCGCCCACCGAGCCCTCGCCTTGCAAAATGCAGGAGGGATATTTCCAGGTAATCGCCGAGCCGGTCTCGACCTGCGTCCATGAGATTTTAGAATTCCTGCCCCGGCAGGCGCCGCGCTTGGTGACGAAATTATAAATCCCGCCTTTGCCTTCGGCATCGCCAGGATACCAGTTCTGCACGGTGGAATATTTGATCTTCGCCTCGTCCAGCGCCACCAGCTCAACCACCGCGGCATGAAGCTGGTTCTCGTCGCGCATCGGCGCGGTGCAGCCTTCCAGATAAGAAACGGAAGCACCTTCCTCGGCGATGATCAGTGTGCGCTCAAACTGCCCCGTGTTGCGGGCGTTGATGCGGAAATAGGTTGAAAGCTCCATCGGGCATTTCACGCCCTTGGGAATGAAGACGAAGCTGCCATCGGAGAACACAGCGGAGTTCAACGCCGCGAAGTAATTATCACCCGCCGGCACCACGGAGCCGATATATTTGCGTACCAGCTCCGGGTGTTCCTTCACCGCCTCGGAGATGGAGCAGAAGATCACGCCCGCCTTGGCCAGCGTATCCCGGAAAGTGGTGGCGACGGAGACTGAATCGAACACCGCATCAACGGCCACACCCGCCAGCGCAGCACGCTCGTTCAACGGAATCCCAAGCTTCTCGTAGGTTTTCAGAAGCTCCGGGTCCACCTCGTCCAGCGATTTCGGCACAGCCTTGGCCGGGGCGGCGTAATAATAGAGCGCGTCATAATCGATAGGCGGATGGTGGATGCGCGCCCATTCCGGCTCCTCCATCTTCAGCCACGCCTCATAGGCCTTCAGCCGCCATTCCAGCAGCCATTCTGGCTCACCCTTCTTGGCGGAGATAAGACGCACAATGTCCGTCGAGAGCCCCTTGGGGAACTCCTCCATCTCGATATCCGTGGTAAACCCGTACTTGTATTTCTGGGCCGCCAGTTCCTGGATCGTGGCTTCGGTAGTGGTGGACATGCTTCAGGCAACCTCGTTGATCGGCTCGGCCGGGATACGGAAGGCAGGCGGGATTGAAGCCGCCGCCATATCGGCCAGTGAAATATGAGAGAGTGCGCCGCGGATGGCCTCGTTCACCGGGTCCCACCGCCCGGCAACCGGGCAAAGGGACAGGCTTTCGCAGATCATGCCCGTACCTTCCACGCAGGAGGTGAGCGCAATGGGTCCATCAATCGCGACGATCACCTCGGAGACCGGGATTTCCGCCAGCCCCTTGGCAAGGCGGTAGCCGCCCCGCGCACCACGGGTGGAGATGACGAGGCCATGCCCGGCCAACGCCTTCAGCACCTTGGCCACGGTTGGCTCCGGCACCCCAATACCCGCCGCAATGCCGGGCGAGGTCTCAACACCATCCGCCATGCCCAGGCGTACCAGTGCCGCAACGGCATAATCGGTCAGGCGTGAAAGTTTCAGCATAACGGCCCCATTAAACGGACTGATTTAGTCCTGATTGCCAGATGGGGCATATCTCATGGATCGTCAAGCGCGCGTTACGCAAAGTTGCGATGCGTGTCTAGCCCAGCCGGGTTATAATCTCCGGCAAATCGGCAGGGGTTTCGGCGCGGGCATCGCCCTGCCCTTCGCCATAGCCCCAGGCGCAGAATATGGCGGGCAATCCCAGTACGGCGGCGGCTTTCATGTCGTTGGCATGGTCGCCGACCATAATCGCGTCGGTGACATCCAGTTCCGAGAGCACAGCGGCCAGATGGCGCGGGTCCGGCTTGCGGTAGGGGGTGGAATCGCCGCCCACCACAGCGCCGAAGAAACGCGTCAACCCCAGCGCGTCTAGCACCTCCCGCGTGGCGTGCATGGGTTTGTTGGTGCAGATACCAAGCGGCCGCCCTTCTGCCTGTAATGCCTCCAGCGCGGGCAGGATGCCATCGTAAATCACCGTGTTGACGACCGGATTCTCGGCGTAAATCCGCATGAAATGGTCCAGATGCCGCGGCTCAACCGTGCTGCCGCGTGCCGCGAAAGCCCGCGCCAGCAGCACCTTGGCTCCGTCGCCGATCATGGTGTGGACTTCCGGCAGGGAGAGCGGCGCGTGGCCATCCGCCGCCAGAACTTCATTAAGCTTCGAGGTAATGTCAGGTGCTGCGTCAATCAACGTGCCATCCAGGTCGAAGATCACAGCGCGCATGAAATATTCCGTCAGATAAATTGAATCTCCTGTCCTTTGACACAGAGCAGCTGCCAGGGCTACCGCAGATGCGTGACCAGGGAGAGTAAGGCTGATGTGCGGAATCGTAGGGGTTGTGGGCCATTCTGATGCAGCGCCGCTGCTGCTGGGAGGGCTGCAACGCCTGGAATACAGGGGCTATGATTCCGCCGGCATCGCGACATTGATCAACGGTCATATCGGGCGCCGACGGGCCGAGGGCAAGCTGAAGAACCTGGCCGCCGTGCTGCAGGCCGAACCCCTGGCGGGCACTACCGGCATTGGGCACACGCGCTGGGCTACCCATGGCGCACCCACGGTGGGCAACGCCCACCCGCACGCAACCCCCCGCGTGGCGGTGGTGCATAACGGCATCATTGAAAACCACCATGCGCTGCGGGCTGAGCTGGAGGCAAAAGGCCAGATTTTCTCTACCGAGACAGACACCGAGGTTGTGGCCCTGCTGGTGGACCACTTGCTGCAACAAGGGTTGGAGCCGGTTGAAGCCGCCTCTCAGGCATTTGCCCGGCTGGAGGGTGCTTATGCCCTGGCGCTGGTTTTTGCCGGGCATCAGGAACTGATGATCGGCGCGCAGCGCGGCGCGCCGCTGGCCGTGGGATTCGGCGCTGAGGAGATGTATCTTGGGTCCGACGCGCTGGCCCTGGCGCCCCTGACCCGCGAGATCGCCTATCTTGAAGACGGCGACTGGGTGGTGATAACCGCCAAAGGTGCGACCTTCCACGATGGCTCAGGTGCCGTGGTGCTGCGGCAAAAGAAACTGACGGCGCTGACAGGTGCGGCCATTGGCAAGGGCAATTTCCGGCATTTCATGGAGAAGGAGCTGCACGAGCACCCGGTGGTGATCGGCGACGTGCTGCACCGGATGATGGAAAACGAGGCGCCGCGCTTGCCCACCCTGCCCTTCGACCTTACCGGCATCAAGCGCATCACCATGAGCGCCTGCGGCTCCGCCTTTTATGCCGGGCTCACCGCCAAGTTCTGGCTGGAAAACCTGGCCCGCGTGCCGGTTGAAGCCGATGTGGCAAGCGAGTTCCGCTACCGCGCCCCGCCGATGGAAGCCGGCGGGCTGGGGTTGTTGGTAAGCCAAAGCGGCGAAACGGCAGATACGCTGGCGGCTCTGCGCTATATGAAGGCGGAAGGGCAGCACATTCTTTCCGTGCTGAATGTACCTGAAAGCACCATGGCGCGGGAGAGCCACGCCATTTTGGAGACCATCGCCGGGCCTGAAATCGGTGTGGCCAGCACCAAGGCGTTTACCGCACAACTTACCACCCTTGCCGTGTTTACGCTGGCGCTGGCGAGGGCCAAAGGCACATGCGGCCCTACGGAGATCGCCCGGCTCGCGGCTGCGTTGCTGGAAGTGCCCGCCAAGGCGGCGGAGATTTTGGGAAATGACGCGCCCATCCGCAAACTGGCGGCGCGCATCGCCGAGGCGCGGGACGTGCTATATCTGGGGCGCGGCGGCTGTTTCCCCATCGCGCTGGAAGGGGCGTTGAAACTGAAGGAAATCTCCTACATCCACGCCGAAGGCTACGCGGCGGGCGAGATGAAGCATGGGCCAATCGCGTTGATCGACAAGAGCGTGCCGGTCATCGCCATCTGCCCCTCCGGCCCGCTTTTCGAGAAAACCGCCTCGAATTTGCAGGAAGCCGCGGCGCGTGGCGGGCAGATCGTGGTGATTTCAGACGACGAAGGCGCGTCCAAGCTGGCACCGATTGCGGCGGAAACCATTCTGCTGCCACGCATCGACCCGTTTGCCGCCCCCATTCTCCACGCCATTCCGGTGCAGATGCTGGCCTATCATGTGGCGGTGATGAAGGGCACGGATGTAGACCAGCCGCGCAACCTGGCGAAGTCAGTCACCGTGGAATAAAATTTGGCAACAATGTGTTTTTCGGTTTGATAAAAGGCAGCGCATCCCCTTATTGTTCAAAGGTCCGAGGCCGGGGTGAACAATGCACCAGAGCAAAGCCTTCAATGACCAATCCAGGGTTGTTGAGCTGAAAAGCAAACTCAGAACTCACCCCGCCGAAGAGACGTTTTTCATCGAGGATGGATGGGTGTTTCGTGAGCATCACGGCAAATATGTGGAATGTATTTGCCGCAGCAACGAGATTGTAACCCTGGTTGAAGAAGCCAGCCAGGCGCTCCCGCTCAGAATTCAAGCTTAAGTGGGCGGGCCTCGGGCGCGCTCACGAAATTTATTGGCCCGTGGCAGATTTGGTGGTACCGCCCGGCCCGGCGATCGGCACCGGTGAACCGATGGTGGCGGTGGGGTGTAGGGCAATTTGCGGCAATGTGGGGTCGTTGGGCAAAGTGGGGCTTGCGCCGGGCGCTTGCTTGCTCGGTTTTGCCGCCGCCGTACCGGCTGGCGGCTTTGCAATACCAGGCTGCACAACCGAACTATTGGGATTGGCGGTGATCT
>JAKBCD010000108.1 GCA_021808205.1 Pseudomonadota bacterium
TACCACGCGCCACCAGTGCGGCGATGGCTTGCGCCCGCAACGCCGCGATGATCTCTGCCACGGGCTGCACCACCGTGACCATGCCAATCGATTGGCCGGCCATCACGGAGCCGTTTTCCACGTCTCCCTCAATGACCGCGCGGCGCAGCGCACCAGCCCAGAAGTGCTCAATTTCCAGTTGCGCGGCGGTTTTGTCCAGTGCGCCGGACTGAAATTTTTGCACCACTTCGGCCTGATGACGCATGAAACGCTTAGTGCCCTCGTTCACCAGCCCACGCACGGGAATTACGGGAAAGCGTTCGTCCAGCTGCACGCTGGGCACGGCATCCCGCGCAGCGGCACGGATGAAGGCTTTTTTGAAATTCTCGTGCGCGATGCTTTCCAAAGCCGCGGCGAATAGCGTGCCAAGCTGCACCCCCGCCGCGCCCATCTCCAGATAAGCCAAAATCGCCTCGCCCCGGCCGATACCGCCTGCCACGAACACAGGCACTTCCGTTATGTTGGGCAGAATTTCCTGCGCCAGTACGGTGAGCGAGACCGGGCCAATATGCCCACCTGCCTCTGAACCTTCGATCACCAGCGCGTCCGCGCCGGATTTAATCAACCGTTTAGCTAAAACAAGCGCGGGCGCAAAGGCAATAACCCTGGCGCCGCCATCCTTCGCGGCTTTAATGTGGGCAGCGGAGGGAATGCCGCCCGCGAACACTACATGGCCAACCTGCTGACGAACACAAACCTGCACTAGCTCATCCAGCGCTGGGTGCATGGTGATTAGGTTTACGCCGAAAGGCTTGTCGGTCAGAGACTTGGTTGCCTCGATCTCTTTTTCCAGCAGGGCGGGGGGCATGGCGCCACAGGCGATAACGCCGAAACCGCCGGCATTGGAGATGGCTGAAACCAGATGCCGCTCGGAAACCCAGCTCATCGCTCCGCCCAAAATAGCGTGGCGTGTGCCAAGGAAATCCGCGCCCCGCTTTTGCAGGGCGTCCAGCCGGTCAGCCGCGGCGGCGGTCTGGTCCATCGCGTCAGGCATCGAGGTCATAGGCCGTGTGCAGGGCGCGCACCGCAAGCTCGGTATATTCGGCGGAAACCAACACCGAGACCTTGATCTCCGAGGTGGTGATGGCCTGGATATTGATATTCCGCTCCGCCAGGGTTTTGAACATTGTGCCCGCCACACCGGCGTGGCTGCGCATACCCACGCCGACCACAGAGAGCTTGGCCACATTCGGGTCGGAGGTGATTTCGGCAAAGCCGATTGCCGGTTTTGCCTGCTCCAGGCATTGCAGGGCGCGGGCCATGTCGGTCTTGCCGACGGTAAAGGTCATGTCCGTTGTGCCGTCGGCCGAGACATTCTGCACGATCATGTCAACGTTGATATTGGCTTCCGAAAGCGGCACAAACACGGCGGCGGCGATGCCAGGCCGGTCGGGCACACGGCGAACGGTGACCTTGGCTTCGTCCCGCGAATAGGCGATACCGGCTACAATTTCCTTTTCCACAACCTCTTCCTCATCAACAACCAGTGTGCCCGGGATATCCGCGAAGCTGGAAAGCACCTGCACGCGCACGCGCTCTTTCATCGCCAATTCCACTGAACGGGTTTGTAGTACTTTTGCGCCCACGGAGGCGAGCTCAAGCATCTCCTCGTAAGTAATTTTGCTCAGTTTCCGTGCATTAGGAACAATGCGCGGGTCGGTGGTGTAAACGCCGTCCACATCGGTATAAATATCGCATTGGTCGGCTTTCAGCGCCGCTGCCAGCGCCACGGCGGAGGTGTCAGACCCCCCGCGCCCCAGCGTGGTAACACGGTTATCCGGGCCGACCCCCTGGAAGCCCGCCATCACCGGAATTTGCCCTTGCTTCATGCGTTCGATTAGCTCATCGCCGTCGATGCTCTGGATCCGGGCCTTGCCGTGCTCGCCATTGGTCTCCACGGCCACCTGCCAGCCCTGCCAGGAGCGTGCGTCCTGTCCCAGCTCCTGCAGCGCTATCGCCACCAGCCCGGCGGTAACGTTTTCGCCGGTGGCCACCACCGCGTCATATTCCCGCGCGTCGAACAACGGCGAGAGGGACTGACAATAGCCAACCAGTTGATTGGTAACGCCAGACATGGCCGAAACGACAACGGCAACCTCATTGCCTTTATCGGCCTCGGCCTTGACCCTGCGGGCCACATTCTTAATCCGGTCAAGGTCGGCGACGGAGGTGCCGCCGAATTTCATCACGATACGCGCCATAATAAACCTGAAGTCCAAAACCTTGTGGAAAGCGGGCAGGGGCGTCACATAGCGGTGGAGCAAGGTTTGAGCAATGAGCCAAGGGTCGGTCATAGGAGAAGAAATCGCGCGGTTCGACGCGCTGGCGGCGGAATGGTGGGACCCGCATGGCCCCATGCAACCCTTACACATGATGAATCCGCCCCGCGCAGCCTGGGTGGCAGAGCGGGTGCGGCGACGATTAGGGGCGGGAGTCGCGGTTCTGGATGTTGGCTGCGGCGCTGGTCTGCTGGCCGAGGCGCTGGCCCGCGAGGGCTTCGCTGTGACAGGGCTGGATGCCGGGGCCGAGGTGATTGCCGCCGCGCGCGCCCATGCCGAGGGGCAAGGGCTCGACCTGACCTACCGCCAGGGCACGGCCGAAGCACTGGCGGCGGAGGGTGCCAAATTCCCGGTGGTGACGGCGCTGGAGATTATCGAGCATGTGACTGATCCGGCGGCGTTTCTGGTCAGCCTCAAGGCGTTGCTGGCGCCGGGGGGCTTGCTGTTCCTCTCCACCCTCAACCGCACGCCCAAATCCTACGCGGTGGCGAAGCTGGGGGCGGAATATATGTTGCGCCTGCTGCCCGTGGGCACGCATGATTGGAAACGATTCATCACGCCCGTTGAGTTGGGGAGGCTATGCCAGGCGGCGGGTTTGCGCCTGGCGGACACGGCGGGGCTCTCTTATTCGCCGCTGGCGCGGGGCTTCAAGGCGAGCCGGGATTTGTCGGTGAATTACATCGCCATGGTCGTGGCGGATTAAGGAGAGCGCGATGCCGGATGATTTCGCGGCGCAGTTGACCACCTGGCGGCATTATCTGCACGCCCGCCCGGAACTCTCCCGCCAGGAGCGGGAGACGGCCGCCTTCGTCTGCGCCCGGTTGGAGGAGTTGGGCATTCCCTACGAGGCTGGGATCGGCGGGCATGGGGTGGTGGCCAGCCTGAAGCGCGGCGGCGCCAATCGGGCGGTTGGTTTGCGGGCGGATATGGACGCGCTGCCGATCCCCGAGGCCACCGGCAAGCCATATGCCTCGCGAAACCAGGGTGTTATGCATGCCTGCGGGCACGATGGGCACACAACCTCCCTGCTAGGGGCGGCGATGTTGTTGCAGGACGACCCGGACTGGTCCGGCCAGGTGCATCTGGTGTTTCAGCCCGCCGAGGAAGGCTTCAAGGGCGCGCATGCCATGGTGGAGGATGGGCTGTTCGCGAGGTTCCCGATGGAGCGCATCTTCGGCTACCATAACTGGCCGGGGCTGGAGGCGGGCACGGTGATGGTGCATCCCGGACCAGTGATGGCGGGCGCGGCGAATTTCGAGATCACGCTGAAAGGTCGGGCCGGGCATGCCGGTATGCCGCATCTCTGCGCGGACCCGGTGCAGGGCATCGCCCAGCTGATCGTGGCGGTGAACAGCATTGTGGCGCGCAACCTGCCACCCTTGCAGGCTGGGGTTATTTCCACCTGCACGCTGAAGGCCGGCGAGGCGAACAACCAGGTGCCGGAGCGCGCCAGTATGGGCGGCACCATCCGGGCGTTCTCGGCCGATGCGATGGCGCTGCTGAAACGCCGCCTGACCGAAACGGCGGAGGGGGTTGCAGCGGCCTTCGGGCTGGAAGCGGATGTATGGATCGGCGGGGACTTAGCCCCCACGGCCAATGAGCCGGAGGCCGCGGAACTGGCCGCCGAGGCTGCCCACCATGCGGGGTTGAAGCTGCGGCGGGACATGGAGCCGACCATGGGGGCAGAGGATTTCGGGCGGTTCCTGGCGGATATTCCCGGCGCCTATGCCTGGATCGGCAACGGCCCCAGCGCCGGGCTGCACAACCCGGCCTACGATTATAACGACGAGATTCTGCCCGTGGCGGCGCGGTTTCTGGCCGCCTGCGCCAAGGCGGCGCTGCGCTGAATGTGCTGTGGAACTTGAAGGGCCCGCCATTGTTGTGGACCACGCCCCGCATGGCGAGGGCGATTTCATTGTCACGCTGCTAACCCCCGAAGGGCTGCGGCGGGGCTTGGCCAAAGGCGGGGCATCCCGCCGTCAGGCCGGGTTGTGGGAAATCGGCAATATTGTCTCGGCCCGCTGGACGGCGCGTTTGCCCGAGCAGTTGGGCGCTTATAGCGCGGAGCTGGTGCGCCCCGCCGCCGCCCTGGCGATGGAGGATGCGCAGAGCCTCGCGGTTTTGCGCGCCGCCTGCCAGCTAGCCGCCCAGGCATTGCCCGAGCGCGAACCCGCCCCCGCCAGTTTCGAGGGGCTGCTGCGGCTGCTGGCCGGGATCGACATTCCGGGGTTTGCGCTCTCAGAACTCTGCCGGTGGGAACTGGTGCTGCTGCACGAGCTGGGCTTTGGGCTGGATTTTTCTTCCTCCGCCGGGGGGAATGACCGGCTGGCCTTTGTTTCGCCGCGCACCGGGCGGGCGGTGACGCTCTCGCAAGCCGGGGAATGGGTGGACAGGCTGTTGCCGCTGCCTGAATTTCTGTTGGGCGAGCGCGAGGCCGAGCCAGGGGATTGCGCGGCCGCCCTGCGCCTGACCGGGCATTTTCTGGCCCGTGATGTGTTCGGCGCGCGCCACCGCCCCCTTCCAGAAGCGCGGCAGGCTCTTTATGAGCGTCTCTCCCAAGACTAGTGGATGAGGAACGCGGCGATGCCGGATGATTTCGGGCGGGTGGAAGATCTGGCGCTGGGCCCGGCGCTTTCCGAGCGGTATCTCGCCTATGCGCTCTCCACCATCATGTCGCGCTCGCTGCCGGATGTACGCGACGGCCTGAAGCCGGTGCACCGGCGGCTGATCTATGCTATGCACCAGCTGAAGTTGGATCCGCGCTCCGGCTTCAAGAAATGCGCCCGCGTGGTGGGCGATGTGATGGGTAAGTTTCACCCTCATGGCGACAGCTCCATTTACGAGGCGCTTGTGCGCCTCGCGCAGGATTTCTCCTCCCGTTATCCGCTCATCGAGGGGCAGGGGAATTTCGGCAATGTGGATGGCGATAACGCCGCAGCGATGCGCTATACCGAGTCGCGCCTTACCGAGATCGCGGAATATCTGCTGCGCGGCATCGACGAGAACGCGGTGGATTTCCGCCCCACCTATGACGGCGAGGAACAGGAGCCGGTGGTGCTGCCTGGCGCGTTCCCCAACCTGCTGGCTAATGGCGCGGCGGGCATCGCGGTGGGCATGGCAACCTCCATCCCGCCGCATAATGCCGGGGAGGTTTGCGCGGCGGCGTTGCACCTTATCGAAAACCCCGAAGCCAGCACGACGGATCTGCTGAAGCATCTGAAGGGGCCGGATTTTCCCACGGGCGGCGAGCTGGTGGAGGACGCGGAGACGATCCTGAGCGCCTATGAAACCGGGCGCGGCAGTTTGCGCACCCGTGCCGTGTGGCGGAAAGAGGAAGGTAAGCACGGCACCTGGAATATTGTCATCACCGAAATTCCGTATCAGGTGCAGAAATCGCGCCTCGTCGAGCAGATCGCGCTGCTGCTGACGGAGAAGAAACTGCCGCTGCTGGGCGATATCCGCGATGAGAGTGCCGAGCATATCCGCCTGGTGCTTGAACCAAAAAGCCGAACGGTGGACGCGGACATGCTGATGGCCTCGCTGTTCCGCGCCACGCAGCTGGAGTCCCGTTTTGCACTCAACATGAATGTGCTGGATGGCGGGCGCACGCCGAAGGTGATGGGGCTGAAGGCGATTTTGCGCGCCTGGGCGGACCACAGGCACGAGGTGCTGGTGCGCCGCTCCGGCCACCGGCTGGAGGCGATTGCGCGCCGTCTTGAGATTCTCGACGGCTATATCAAGGTTTTCTTGAACCTTGATGAAGTGATCCGGATCATCCGCTTTGAGGACAAGCCAAAGGAGCAGTTGATTTCCACCTTTACCCTGAGCGATGTGCAGGCCGAAGCGATTCTGAATATGCGACTGCGCGCTTTGAGGAAACTCGAAGAAATGGAGATCCGCAACGAGCATAAAAAACTCTCGGCGGAGCAGAATGGCTTGCAGGCGCTTTTGAAGGATGAAGGCAAACGCTGGGCAAAAATCAGCGAGGAGATTGCCGAGGTGCGTGAAAAATTCGGCGCCGGCCCGTTGGGCGTCCGCCGGACGAAAATCTCCGCCGCAGCGCCTGTGGTTGACATCATCGCCGAGGCGCTGGTGGAACGCGAGCCGATCACCATTATTCTCTCCGAGAAGGGCTGGATCCGCGCGCAGAAAGGCCACCTGACCGACGGCGCGGAGCTGAAGTTCAAAGAAGGCGACAAGCTGTTTGCCATGCTGCCTTGCCAGTCCACCGACAGGATCGCGCTCTTGGGCACCAACGGGCGCGTTTACACGGTGAGGGCGGCGGATGTGCCGCGCGGGCGCGGCGACGGCCAGGCGATCCGGCTGATGGTGGAGCTGGCCAATGAGGATGCTTCAGCAAATC
>JAKBCD010000109.1 GCA_021808205.1 Pseudomonadota bacterium
CGGCTGGCGGGGCGGCAGTCCATCACGCAGGGCAAGGCGTTCAAGGACGGGCTGGTGGAAATTCAGGATGAGGGCAGCCAGCTGATCGCCCTGCAGGTGGATGCGCGGCCGGGGATGCAGGTGGTGGATTACTGCGCCGGGGCGGGTGGCAAGACGCTGGCCATGGCCATGGCCATGGAGAATAAGGGGCATATCGTCGCCTGCGATACCTCGGCGCCGCGGCTGGAGGGGGCGATTAAGCGGTTGCGCCGGGCGGGCGTGCATAATGCCGAGCAGCATCTGCTGGGGGAGCCGGGGGATAAATGGAGCAAGCGGCAGGCAGGGCGGTTTGACCGCGTGCTGGTGGATGCGCCCTGCACCGGCACCGGCACCTGGCGGCGCAACCCGGATGCGCGGACGCGGCTGAGCGAGAGCGACCTGGACGAGCTGGTGGCCAAGCAGGCGATGATTCTGGACCAGGCGCAAAAACTGACCAAACCGGGCGGGAAACTGGTATACGCGACATGCTCGTTGCTCGGTGAGGAAAATGAGGGGCAGGTGGAGGCGTTCTTGGCGCGGTATCCGATGTTCAAGCTGCGGGAGATAGAGGCGCCGGAGGCGCTGCGGGGCAAGTATCTGCGGCTTTCGCCGCGCGCGCAGGGGACGGACGGGTTTTTCGCCGCTGTGCTGGCGCGCGATCCGTGATCGAGATACGGCGCGCGCGCGTGGGGGATGCGCCCGCGATCGCGGCCGTGCATGTGGCGACCTGGCGCAACGCCTATGCGACCCTGCTGCCGGAGGCGTTTCTGGCCGGGCTCTCGGCCGGGCGGCTGGCCTTGCACCATGAGCGCTGCATCCGCATGGGGCGCGGCGTGTTTGTGGCGGTGGAGAGCGAGGCGCTGGGCGCGCCGCTGGTGGTGGGGTTTGCCTCCGCGCGGCGCTGGCACGGCGAAAAGCTGGGCGATGGCGAGGTGGAGATGCTCTACGTGGCCGATGACTGGCAGAATAGCGGGCTGGGCGCCCGGCTGCTGCGGGCGGCGGGGGGGTATTTGGCGGCTTTGGGGTGCCGATCGGTGTTCATTTGGGTGCTGCATGGCAATCCGGCGGTTTTTTTCTATGAGCGGCTGGGCGGGCGGCAGCTGGCCAAAGGCAGCACGATGGTGGCCGGAGTGGCGGTGCCGCAGGTCGCCTATGCATGGGATCCGATCGAAACGCTGTTGGATGTGGACGCCTGATGGGCTAGCAGCACAGCATGCACACACAAAAGATTCTGATCCTCGATTTTGGTAGCCAGGTTACGCAGCTGATCGCCCGCAGGGTGCGCGAAAGCGGGGTGTATTGCGAGATACTCCCCTTCAACGCCGACCCGGCGCGGATTGCCGCCTTTGGCGCCAGCGGCATTATTCTCTCCGGCGGGCCGGCCAGCGTGGCCGATGAGGGCTCGCCGCGCGCGCCGGATTATGTGTTCACCGCCGGGGTGCCGGTGCTGGGCATATGCTACGGGCAGATGGTGATGTGCGCGCAGCTGGGCGGCGATGTGAAGGGTGCGGAGATACGCGAGTTTGGCCGCGCCTATGTGGATGTGGTGGAGGATTGCACCCTTTTTGACGGCGCCTGGGTGAAGGGCGCGCGCGAGCAGGTGTGGATGAGCCATGGCGACCATATCTCCGCGCCGCCGCTGGGGTTTCGCACCGTCGCGGTCTCGGAGGGGGCGCCGTTCGCGATGATCGCGGATGATGCGCGCAGGTTCTACGGGCTGATGTTCCACCCCGAGGTGGTGCATACCCCGCACGGCGCGCAGCTGCTGCGCAATTTCACGCACAAGGTGTGCGGGCTGGCGGGCGACTGGACGATGGCCGGGTTCCGGCAGGCGGAGATCGCGAAAATCCGCGCGCAGGTGGGCACCGGCAAGGTGATTTGCGGGCTCTCCGGCGGGGTGGACAGCTCGGTGGCGGCGGCGTTGATCCATGAGGCGATCGGCGAGCAGCTGACCTGCATTTTCGTCGACCACGGCTTGCTGCGGGCCGGTGAGGCCGAGGAAGTGGTGCGGGTGTTCGGCCAGCAGTTCAATATCCGGCTGATCCATCGCGATGCCTCGGAGCTGTTCCTGGGGCAGCTGGCGGGGGTGAGCGACCCGGAGCAGAAGCGCAAGATCATCGGGCGGTTGTTCATCGAGGTGTTCGATGAGGAAGCCACCAAGCTCGGCGGGGCGGATTTTCTGGCGCAGGGGACGCTGTATCCGGATGTGATCGAATCCGTGAGCGCGCTGGGGGGGCCGTCGGTCACCATCAAATCGCACCATAATGTCGGCGGGCTGCCGGAATTCATGAAGCTCAAGCTGGTGGAGCCGCTGCGCGAATTGTTCAAGGACGAGGTGCGCGCGCTGGGCCGCGAGCTGGGGCTGCCGGAGACGATCGTGGGACGGCATCCGTTCCCCGGGCCGGGGCTGGCGATTCGGGTGCTGGGGCCGGTGAGCCGCGCGAGCGTGGAGATTTTGCAGAAGGCGGATGCGATCTATCTGGAGGAGATCCGCGCGGCCGGGCTTTATGATGCGATCTGGCAGGCGTTCGCGGTGCTGCTGCCGGTGAAGTCAGTCGGCGTGATGGGCGATGGGCGGACCTATGACCAGGTGTGCGCGCTGCGGGCGGTGACCAGCACGGATGGCATGACGGCGGATATCTATCCGTTTGACATGGCGTTTCTCTCGCGCGTCTCGAACCGGATTGTGAATGAGGTGCGCGGGATCAACCGCGTGACCTATGACATCACCAGCAAGCCGCCGGGGACGATTGAGTGGGAATGATCCCACGTCTGGCATAGGCTGGCACCAACCGGCACAAGACCAACGATAAGCCCCTGTAAAAAGGGGTTTTTTCGTATCTATACCTCGCATCGTCTGGCACCACAAGGTGAATGACCGGGATGGCCTCTATGTGGCTGTTACGCCACGCCAAAGCTCATCGTTGGGGTCCTGCAAACCATTCTCCTGCGAAGTTTTCATTTTGTGCTACTCCTTCCCCAAGGCCTGATAGAGGGTCGCTCAATGCACCCCGAGCAGACTGGCGGCCTCGGGAGATATTCTGCAACACACGCCGGATAAAAAATCCTCCATTTCATGGATACACAAGCGTGTATCCATGAGGTACCATCGCACTTATGTCGAGCAAAGACGTTGGCCTCCGTATCCGTGTCGAAAAGGAACTCCGTGAGGCGTTCCAAGGGGCATGTCTCGCTGAAAACCGGGGCGCGTCGGAGGTGCTGCGCGAGTTCATGCAGGTGTTTGTCGATAGACACCAACATGGCTTGCAACCAGACATGTTCGCAGCGTCGGCAACTCAAACGCCACGTCAATCAACGAAGAGAAAAGCGATATGACCCAATTCAATGTTTTGGAAAAGTACGCTGGGGCAGAGCGACTGACTTCGCTAGATTTGTTTGCCGGCGCTGGCGGACTGTCCGAAGGACTGCGCGAAGCTGGGTTCGAGTCGCTTTATGCTAATGAGATTTCTCTGCGCTATGCACAAACTTATGCCACCAACCACCCGGGCACGCATGTCGATAGCCGGGACATTCGCAAGGTCGATGCGCGCAAAGTGCGCAGCCTACTGGGGTTGAAGCGCGGCGAATTGGATTTGATCGCTGGTGGCCCGCCCTGCCAAGGCTTTTCCATTAATGCGCCCAAACGCTCTACCGAGGATTCGCGGAACCACCTTTTCCGCGAATACCTGCGGTTCGTGACCGAGTTTCAGCCCCGGACGGTCATGATCGAGAATGTCCCCGGCATGGTGTCGTTTGAAGGCGGCGCAACGCTGGACGCAATTCTCGAATCGCTCAAACGCCTTGGCTATGACGCCGATGTGCGCATCCTGTATGCGCCCCATTACGGCATTCCGCAAACCCGCTGGCGCACTATCATCCTGGGCGGACGGAACGGCCTAGACCCGCAGGCGCTATTCCCGGAACCGCTGCGCCAAGCGCCGATGCGGGTGAATTTTACCGCGCAATTCGCGGGCAAGAATTTGGTGAATTTGCCTCGCTCATTGGAACTACCTTCGCATGTTACGGTCAGGGACGCCATCGGAGACTTGCCGACTCTACGTAACGGAGAGATTGGCGAACTCGTCAAAGATTACCGGCACCCGGCCGATAATCCGTATCAGCAATTGATGCGGGTGGCTTCAACAGGCGTGACGTGCCACGAGGCAGCGCGGTTGAGCAAGATCAACCTTGAACGTATGACGCACATCCCGCCGGGCGGGAACTGGACGGACATTCCCGAGGCCCTGCTGCCACGTGGGATGCGCAGAGCACGGCGCAGCGACCACACGAAGCGCTACGGGAGGGTCAATCCTGACGGTCTTGCTTCCACCATTCTGACCAAGTGTGATCCCCATTGGGGCGCTTACTTCCATTACGAGCAGGACAGGGCTTTTACCGTGCGCGAAGCGGCGCGCATCCAGTCCTTTCCGGATACCTACATTTTCTGTGGGTCGCGGGTTGAGCAATACGAACAAGTAGGTAACGCTGTGCCGCCGTTACTGGGCGCTGCCGTCGGGCGGGCTATTGCCCATGTTCTGAGGAATGACACTAAAAAAGAGCGCAAAGCAGGGGCAGCATAGTGGCAGGAAAGATTTGGGAGTTTTTCGGTTATCGGTCCGATGACAACTCGGCGGCGGCAGTGACAGCCGCGACGGATAAACAATGCCCCTACTTGTCCGAGGTGTGCGAAAAGCGGTTGAGTGACGGGGTCATTGCCGGGGTTTGCACCATTAAGCCAGTGACGTCTGGCCCGGTTATTTGCTGTCCTATCCGCTTATACGCGGACAAATATCGTATCTTGTATGACGTAGCAAAAATCGCGTTTGGGAAAGATTTCGAGCTGATCGCAGGCGGGCAAGCATCGGCACGGGCGAGAGCGAAACAAGCGCCTGTCGTGGCGGTGTTCGGCAAACGCTGGGGCGGTGAATTACGCTTGCCGCAAAAGGACGGCGCGGGAAGCTACTTCGTGGATTGGGTACTGGCCTTGCTAGATGTCAACGGAAAATTGACCGAATTCGTTGCCGTTGAGGTCCAGACCATCGACACAACCGGCAACTACCGCAACGGGCGTGAAGGCTTACTCACGCCGGAACGAACGAACCCGGCGACTACGGCTGGCTTGAACTGGGAAAACGTCAACAAGCGCATTTTGCCGCAACTGATTTACAAGGGGCAGGTGCTGCAACGTGAAGCGCTTTGCCGAAAGGGCTTGTTTTTCGTCTGCCCGCAACCGGTTTACACGCGAATCATGGCGCGCCTTGGCGGTGTTGGCGGTTTAATCCGCTATGCCTTGCAACCAGCGTCGATCACATTTCTTGCTTACGAACACGAGGAGTCGGGACTCATCGACGGGGCCACGGTGCCGCTGAAAGCATTGCCACCTCACTCGACCACGGTTTACAAGGTCCAAGAGGCGTTTAACAACGTCACTTTGCCCGATGAAAACGTGTATCGAACCGCCATCGAAGCCGCACTTGGGTGATGGTGAAGAAAAAAAATCCACGATCTTTGAATGAAGGTTTGGGGTTTCACCCACGTCTGAAGATAGCGTTTTTCTCAGTAGGGCGCGACCATACGTTGCTTATCTAGAGGAATGGCCGCCACGGCTCAGCGTGGTATTTTTCGTGGCATCAAATCTGCAGGTCAAAGAAAACGCATTGATTTTATTGGATATTTTAGTGTTGTTTATAATCGAGTGGGAGTAGGCGCATGATGAAGACCACCGCGAACGCGGCGCAGGCTGATTACTGGAACGCGCTGGCGGGGCAGACCTGGGCGCGGTTTCAGGCGCAGCTGGACCGCCAGATAGAGCCGCTGGGGCGCGAGGCGATGCGGGTGCTGGCGCCGCGCGCGGGGGAGCGGATTCTCGACATTGGCTGCGGCTGCGGCCAGACGACGATGGAGCTGGCGGCGCTGACCGGGGCTGGCGGCTATGTGAAGGGGGCTGATATTTCAGCGCCGATGCTCGAGATCGCCAAGGCGCGGCCGGTGTTGCCGGGGGCGGTGGCGCCGGTGTTCGAGCAGGCGGACGCGCAGGTGGCCAGCTTTGGCGATGGCGCGTTCGATGCCGCGTTCAGCCGGTTCGGGGTTATGTTCTTTGCTGATCCGGTGGCGGCGTTCGCCAATATCCGCCGGGCGTTGCGCCCGGGTGGGCGGCTGGCGTTTGTGTGCTGGCGACCGTTTGCCGAGAATGTGTGGATGCGCGCGCCGCAGGAAGCGGCGGCACCCTTCATGCCCGCAAGCCCGGCGGCGGACCCGATGGCGCCCGGCCCCTTCGCTTTTGCCGATGCGGCGCGGGTGCGCGGGGTTCTGGGCGATGCCGGGTTTGGGGATATTTCGATCGAGCCGTTCGACTGCCTGATCGGCGGCGGGGATTTGGCGCAGAGCCTGGAGCTTTCGCTGCGCGTGGGGCCGCTGGGCGGCGCGCTGCGCGAGCACCCGGAGCTGGCGCAGACGGTGAGCGGGGCGGTGCGGGACGCGCTGGCGGGGTTTGTGACGCCCAAGGGCGTGCTGATGCCAGCAGCAACCTGGATTGTGCGGGCGCAGGCGTAAGCGGAGAGTTTGAGGCCATGACATTGCAGATTGCGGTTATTCCGGTCACCCCGTTTCAGCAGAATT
>JAKBCD010000001.1 GCA_021808205.1 Pseudomonadota bacterium
CCGTGCGGACGTAACCGCTGCAATTGATCTCATTCTGTGGGGTCATGGCGGCCCTGGCCGCCTCTTCTATCGTCTGCTTCTTTCGCATAGAGCCTCCGTTTCGCAACCGGCCAGCCCACAGCGAAAGCCATGGGGGCCGCGAAAGGGGCATCGTGGGCGACCGGCCCAGGCGGTCGCCCACGTGGAGCAGGGGCTGCTCTCGCCACGGGCGACCTGGGGGCGATGCGCACCTGCGAGGTGCGCCTGCCCGCCGCCGTGAAGATTGCCCTCGCCGTGCCGCTGGTGATGGCGCTGCTCGGCGCCGAGGTCGAGCTGCGGCTCAGCCCGCAGATCGACGTCATCGCCACCGTCGTCGGAATCTGTGTCATCTGGGCGTGGCTCTCCGGTGGGCCATCTGCTTCAGCATGAGGCGAGCAGGTGGGGAGCTGGGCTGTGTGCCCAGCTCCCCACCACACCTCGTGCTCATTTTTTGAGACGGCCCCATCTCCATTCAAATGCCGTCAAATGGGGGAGCGCACGCATGTGATTCAGATTGGACCGCGTGATCCGAAGATCGGTGGACGAATACCCTTCGGCCATCACGTGGATCGAGAGGTCGCTCGGGCTGATCGCAAACAAGCCCGCGTCGAACATGCGGTGGTGCGTCGCGCACAGAGCAAGGCCGTTGCGCTCGTCATCGGAACCATCGTGCTCCTTCGGGACAACATGTGCTGCCTCGATCACCCCAGACACCGCGAGATCGCAGACAGCGCACACGGCCCCCTGACTGTCCAGCACCCGCCTGCGGAATCTCTGCTGGCCAAGCCGAGCCTTGACCGCCCGCATGTGAACGACGAGGTTGTTGGCGAAGACTCGAAAATCCGTCTCCTGGTCACCGTGGCGACGTCCAACGGTCGTCATCACCTCTGAGATGAATACCTCTTCATTACCAGACGGGGAGGAGTGAACAGCCTTGTCAGCAACCCAACGAGTGTCCCCCCCCTATGGACGTAATTCTCCGCGTAATTGAAATGCTCTCGGAAGCGATCCCAGCCATAGGTGACCATTTCTCCTTGGAGTAGAACGATGATTGGAAAACGTTCCTCGCCCCATATATGGGCAGATAAGCGATGAAGCGGCTGACTGATACGGAAGAGAACCTGCCCCGCATACCGGAAATCGGTGCTCTCCAAGAGAAGAAGGAAGTCGCCTTGCGTCATTTTCCTCAGGACACCTGAGGCACCGCTGGGCAGCCCCCAAATCTGGAAGCCGGTCGGTGCTGCCTCCTCGATCGTCGCACGTAGCTGCAGTTGCTCAAATGGATCGATCCCGTCGATGAAGGGCTCGATGTCACTCAACATGAACCGTCGAACGCCTTCGTCGGGCGAGCCGATGCTGCGAGGTGCGTCTCGCTGCCACATGCGTTCCCCGATGTGCTGGTAGAAGATCGTCATCCCTGGCCCCCTGCTCGATTCTTGCCTCGGCGAGATAGTGCTGACAAGGCCAACGCTGACTGAAACGACATGGGCCGAGGCCGAGCCGGACCTGCGGCGGAACCCGTGGTTCGGGCATGTCGCATGCGTCCCACGCGGCGACCGGCGGCGAAATGGGGCCGTTGGGGGGATTGTGGTGGGCCGGACACGTGATGTCGCCGGGCGACGGTGCCACGCTTTCGGAAAGCCCTTGATTTTCCTGGAGAAAAATGGCGCGCCCGAAGAGATTCGAACTCCTGACCCTCAGATTCGTAGTCTGGCGATATGGCTGTTTTTGGGGTGTCGTGAGACGACAAAACACTATGAAATATAACATTTGTCTATTCGTGTCTTGCTCTGTCTTTGCATGAAGTGGTATCCATAGAATATCCTGGATACCAGGATGAATATCGAAAGATTCACGCATGGCAAGCCGCCGCATAACTGCCGAGATCGTAGAGAAGCTGTTGGAGGGCGAGCAGGTATGGGACACGGAGACGCGCGGCTTCGGTGTGCGGAGACGCGCTGGCGATCCGGTATACTGCCTGAAAACCAGGATCAAAGGGCGGCAAGTGCTCTATACCATTGGCCACCATGGCCGGGGGCACTGGGGACCGGAGAAGGCCCGGCGTGAAGCTATCCGCCTCTTGGGGCTTATCCGCGATGGCAAAGACCCTGTGACCGCGAAACAGGCTGACCGAAAGGCTCCTACTATGGCAACCTTTGCCGCCCGGTATCTCACCGAATATGCGGAAAGGCAGAAGAAACCCCGGAGCGTGGCGGAAGATCGGCGCAACTTGGAAAAATATGTCATCCCGGCGCTTGGTAGCCGCAAGTTGGTGGATGTGAGCAAGGCGGATATTGCCCGGCTGCACTCCAAGATGAACGAAACCCCTGTTGCGGCCAATCGCGTATTGGCCCTGCTTTCCGGCATGATGGGGTGGGCAGAGCGCGTAGGCGAACGCCCGGATGGCACGAATCCGTGCCGCCACATCGACAAGTACCCGGAGAAGGCACGGGATCGGTATTTGAACGGGGAGGAACTCGCTCGCCTCGGCGATGCGCTAACTGCCACGGAAGCCGACTGGCGCGGCGTCGCCATCATCCGGCTGTTGCTGTTGACCGGCGCGCGGCTGTCCGAAATCCTTACCTTGAAATGGGAATATATCGATCAAGAAACCGGCGTCGCCCGGATACCGGAACATAAGGCCGCAGTGGCCGCTCCAGCAAAAAACCTGTTTCTCTCCGCCCCGGCGCTGGAAATTTTAGCCAGCCTGCCGCGCGTGGCCGAAAATCCTTATGTCATCCCCGGCGACAAAATGGGAAAGCATTTTGTAGGGATTCAAAAGCTCTGGCAGCGTGTGCGCCGCGAAGCTGGTGTGCCCGATGTGCGGCTGCACGATCTGCGCCACTCCTTCGCCTCTGCGGCGGTGTCCGCTGGTGATAGCTTATATATTACGGGCAAGCTGCTAGGCCACAAACAGGCCACCACAACCCAGCGATACGCCCATCTGGCGGCGGACCCCGCGAAAGCCGTTGCGGATCGTACCGGCAACCGGCTCGCCGCGATGATGCAGGGCGGCGCTGGTGAGGTGGTGCGGCTTCCGGTGCCGCGCACACGGGGGAAAGTATGAGCCAAGTCTCCGACAGTGCCGCGCATTTCCGCAAGCTTCTGGCGGAAATGACCAAACCCGACTGGAAGCGGAAGGATGTCCATGCACTGCTCGATGCTGCCCTGGACCTTGCTGACGCCGGGGGCGATGTGGAGGGTGAGGCCGGGCAGCTATCGCAGGCGGCGGCGCTGACCCTCTCCCGTGCCGTTGCAGGCTGGATGGTGCCGGTTGAGCGTCCCGATACGGAATGGGATGGCCTGGCCGCAACAGACCCGGAAGCCTGGCGCGAAGCCGTCATCGAACGGCTGCGCCTGACTTATGCCCTTCCCCCCCAACGTGTCATCGACATATTGATGTTCGCCCTTACAGATTTGCAGGGCGGAAGGACTCCCGGTTTTCTCCAGCCATCGCCCCGCGATCCAGGATACGGCAAAGACCCCATATCGCGGCATCATTTTGAACAAGCGCTCCTGACGTGGATAGAAATGGAAAAGGCGCGCGGCAAACGAGCCAGACAGGCTCAAGAAGAGGTTGCTTTCGCCATAGAACGCTCGGCCGCCCCCTTTCAGGGGGTGCCCGCGTGGCGCACAACGGAGCCGTGGTTACGAGACTGGCGCGCCCGCCATGGCAAGGATCATGTGAAAACGGTTCTAAGCCAAGCCCGTGCCCTCGCGCGAGGCAAAAAACTTGCGCCGCCGTTTTCTGCGGAGTTGACGCTGATTCGCTTTATGGCGATGGCAGAGGGTGGGTTACTCAAAGCATTGGCTGATGGGTGGAAGGCGGCACGTTCATAATTCCGACTTTACGGCTCTCCATTTGCCGGAACACAGTCTGATCTTTGGTGTGTAATTAGACCGTCAATTCTCGACACGAAAGGAATTGACGCCGTGAATGCTTTCTCCGATGCCCTGCTCTCCCGCAAAGAAGCCGCTGTCTTTTGCAAGATTTCCGAACGCACTCTGGACCGGCAGACCGATCTGCCGCGCGTGAATCTGACTGAGCGCCGCATCATGTACCGCCAGTCCGACTTGCTCGCGTGGATTGCCGGGAAGACGGCACCGCGCGCCCCGGCTGTTCCGGTCAACGACAACCGCTCCCTCCCCAACGACGCTGCCTAAAGAAACACCGCCAAGGCTCATGTCCCGGCGGTGCTTCCTCAAGGAAAGGATGATGACTCGACATCGTTATCCTATCTCACGGCGGCGTAGAGGACAAGAGTTTCCGGCGGTCCTATTTGTAAAGGACCATCATCATGACTGCCGATTTCAATTTCAACGACTTGAACCAGTCGCGTGTTTCCACCTCCTCCCTCCCGGCAGGAATCGCGCCCACGGCCTCTGATGCGGCGCAAGCCGCTCTCCGCGCCACCCTCACCGAATTGTTCATCCTGATCCGCGTGTCGCCGGAACAGGCCGCGCAGTTTATCGAGTCGGCGGTAAACGCCATCTACGTCGCGGGCGAGGCGCACGGGCTGAATCTCCCGGTAATGACGCTGGGGCTGCGCTGATGGCCAAGCCAACAAGCAAGCACCGCTGGTCTAAATTCACCTGGGAGAGCTGGAGGGCTGATCCGGCTCTCCGGCTCTGTTCCATCCCGGCGCGCGGCTGGTGGATGGAATTACTGTGCTTGGCGCATGAGGGGAATCCATTTGGGCATGTGACCGTGAACGGGGAAGCGCCATCGGTGGAGATGTTGTGCGCTCTCGCGGGCGGTTTGTGCCCTGTCACGCCGGAGGAAGTGACTGCCTGGGTCGCTGAATTGGAGCGGCATGGTGTTCTGTCTCGCACGCAAGAAGGCGTGATTTTTTCGCGCAGAATGGTCCGCGATTTTGAAGCGTTCAAGGCGGCGCAAAAAAGTGGTCGGCGTGGTGGAAATCCGATTCTTCTCGACAAGAAATCTGCGAAAAATCAAACTGCCAGAGATAAGGCCACCCTTAACCCTACCCTTAACGGGGGCGATAAGGCTCCCCTTAAACTAGAATCAGAATCAGAATCAGAATCAGAATCAGAATCAGAATCAGAATCAGAATCAGAATCAGAATCAGAATCAGAATCAGATATATATTGTGGTGCTTCGCACCCCAAATCTACCCGGTCTGTGGGGCAGTATCTGCCCGAAGGCTGGACCCCTTCCATGGTGGGCCGGGCTTATGCCGTGGAGTGGGGCTTGAACGTGGACCGGGAGGTGGAGAGTTTCCGAGATTATTGGCGGGCGGCAAGCGGGAGCAAAGCGCGCAAGCGAGATTGGGATGCGGCCTGGCGGACGTGGTGCCAGAACGCCGTGAAATTTGGCGGCGCGAAGCCTGCCCCCGCGAAAGCGGACACCAATTATGCCCGCAAAACGTTGGGGAGTTTCCTGTGACCAAGCCTGAAACGATCTCCGCCCTACTGGCGGGTGCTGACATTCGCGTGAAGCGCGTTCCGTCGCCGGGGCAGTCGGTCAAGGCTCTGTGCCCTCGTTGCGGCGGCGGGCGCACGCATGAGCAATCGTTGTCCCTCACAATCGACCAGGACGGCGGCGGAGCCACATGGCGCTGCCATCGTGGCTCTTGCGGTTGGCAGGATGGCGCACGCCTCTCCATTGCCGCCAGCGCCTCCTACGCGCCGCCGCGCGCCGTGTCGTACCAAACCCCGCCCCCGCACGCCGTGGCGAACGATGACCGCCCTGCCGCCCTGTACGAGTTCTTCTCCAAACGTGGTATCGGTGCCGAGACGGTGGACAATTTTGGCCTGTACCTGACTGACCGCCGCTTCTCGGTAGCGGGGGAATGGGTTTCTCGGCCGTGCATTGTGTTCCCGTACCTGCATAGCGGTAAGGTGGTGAACCGGAAATATCGTGCCCTGACCGACAAAAATCTCATGGGGCAGGAAAGGGAGCCGTTACCCTCGCTATTCAACATCGACTCGGTTGAGTCGGATGACGTGCTGATCTGGTGCGAGGGTGAACCGGACGTGTTGGCGTTGCATGAATCCGGATACAGGCAGGTGGTGACGTTGAAGGACGGCGCACCGGACAAGCCGCGCGCCGAGGATGACCCCGCCCGCGAGACCGATAAACGGTTTGCCGCACTCGCCACACACGCGGAAAAGCTGGGCAAAATCGAGAAAATCATTTTGGCGGGTGACGCGGATGACCCTGGGTGCATCTTGCGCGAGGAGTTGGCCCGCCGTCTGGGTCGGCATCGCTGCTGGACCGTGGCCTGGCCCGAAGGCTGCAAGGACGCTGGCGACGCGCTGCGCCTACACGGGGCAGATATCGTGCGTGCCTGCATCGAAGCCGCCCGCCCCTGGCCGATAGAGGGCATCATTGAAGTGACGGGGGCGGCGCTCCGTGAACACCTTGCCCGGCCCGCGCCGCCCGTCCTGTCCACCGGCATCGAGTCTGTGGACCGCGTGCTGAAACTGCCCGGAGAGGGGCGTGTCATCGTCGTCACCGGCTTCCCGAACTCGGGCAAATCCGCGTGGACGCGCTACACGATGGTCCATCTCATGAAACGCCATGCCCGGCGCTGGCTCGTTTTCACCCCGGAAATGGCCCCGGTCCTGGAATTTGCGGCCCAGGCCGCGCAAATCCTTATTGGCAAGCCCGCCCGCCGGGTATTCGAGCTGCCCGATCTAACCCCCATGACAGATGCAGAACAGGACAAGGCCGGGGAATGGTTGCGCGGACGGCTCTCATTCCTGGCGACGGATGCGGAGGATAATCCGCCCTCGGTGGATTGGATTCTTGATCGTGCCCGTGATGCAGTGCTGCGCCTCGGGGTCACAGACCTCTTGATTGACCCTTTCAACGAGATCGAGCATGTGGATTCCCAGCGCGAGACGGAAACCGCCTTTATCGGACGGACCCTCCAGCGCTTCTGCACCTTCGGGCAGCATCATGGGTGCAACATTTGGATTGTGGCGCACCCGGCCAAACCCATGCGAGGCAAGGACGGGGAACCGCCAAAACCGCCTGGCCCCTATGATATTTCCGGTTCGGCGCATTGGGCAAATAAGGCGGACCTGGGAATCACCATTCATCGCCCGGAGGATGTGACCTCGTTGATAATTTGGAAAGCGCGCTTCCATCGGTGGGGCAAGAAGAACGGTTTTGCATTCATGGAATATGACCTCGAAACCTGCCGGTATCGGTCAGCATAACAAGTAATTTTTAGACCGTCCGGCTGAGAGTTTTCTCTGTCAGTGAAAGTCGTGACGGGCAGATTACCCCAATTGAGACGGTATCTTGCCGCTCCGAGATTGCAAAGGAAGAAGTGATGGCCTCGCATTTTGATGAATTGCTCAAGGAGCTTGCCCGCCATGAGGCGGCGCTTTCCCGCCACGAGGGAGACTCGTTCGTGAAGTCCCTGACTGCGCCGGTCCTGCGCGGTTTCAATGCCGTTGACCGCGCCACACGCGCCGTGAACGCGCTTGGTAAAAGCCTGGGCAACCCGTTCAATGCGGCCAAGTCCAAGAAACCCGGAGCGCCCTCCATTGAGGAACGCCGGGAGATGATGGCCAAAGCGCTCACGGGCCTGAACCTGAAAATCGGGGAGGCGGCGGCTTCTGGCAACCTGAGTGCCGTCGAAATCGCCACGCTTGAGGCGCGACTCCACGGCCTTGTCCAGCGCGCCGCGCCGCATCTCAAAGCCGGGGGGCGATAATGGCCCGGCCTCGCAAAATCCCCACGCGCTCCATCGCGGAAATCGAATCTGCCTTCGCGGAAGAAATGGGGCAGCTTTCTTTGCTCCAGCGCGACTTACGCGATGCCCTTGTGCTGAGGGAGAATACCCGGTCCTATCGCGCCGCGTTGGCGGAAACAGAGCGTGAAGTTGCCAGCCTGCGCGCGGCGCTGGAAAATGCCCGCGCCCTCGAAGCCGCCCGGCGGCAGGAAGAAGTTGCCGCCGATGCCGCCGCTCTTATCGAGGAAGCCAACACGGCTCATGCCGCCTTCCTTGCCACGCTCGAAATCCCCTCCCTTCATTTCAAGGAAGCCACCGATGCCTGCTTTGCCTGAACCCTATTCGCAACATATTGAAACCCTCACGGGGGAGATGGCCAGTGCCGCGCACGATGCCGGACGCGCCCGCCGCGCTGTCGAGGTGGAAGAGGCCCACCGACAGCAGATTGCCGACCGCGTGGCCGATCTCGCCGCGCGGCGCGAAAACATCATCGCGCGGCGCAGCACCGGGGCGCACGCTGAGGCCGATGCGGCGGACCTGGCACTGATCCAGGCGGACACGGAAGGGTTGCAACTCCTCCTCGCGGAAGCGGCGGAGAAGGTGGCGCAAGCCCAGCGCGTCCATTCCGAACATGCTGCCCGCGCCTCCAGCCTGCGCCAGCAGCTTGCGGAACTCCAGGCCCTAGCCAAGCGCGATGCCTTGATTGAGTATCTCGCTGCCCTGGGCGAAAAAATGAACGAGGGCTTGTCCGGGTTGGAGGAGGCGGCCCGGTTGACCGGTTACAGCGGCCGCCCGTTGTGGTCGCCTCCGGCCCCGCTCTGGGCGGCGCTTCGCAAACTCGCCGCGCAGTCCGGGGTGCTGTAACCCGCCATGGACTCGCGGCTGGAACTCTTCACATGCGAACGGCAAAAAACGCGACTGACGGTGGCAGGATGCCGCCGCATGTGGGAGTCGGCGCATGACCCTGAACGCACACCGCACCCCTGGGAAGGTCGCGCCGCTTGCGTCGCCTGCCCGGTGGGCGCGGGGCATGCAGGGCAGCGGGTCAATCCGGTTGCAGCAGATGTGCATCTGCTCGCCACTACCTGCCCGCGTTGCCTGCGGCAATCGGAGAGGATCATCAACGGGCGATTTTGCGTTTCCTGCTACAACCGCCACAATGAGGCGTTGCGTGGAAAAAACGGCAAGGGCAGCACGCCCAGGCTCTGCGCTCATCTCCATGATCTGGAAGTCGCGGTGTCTGGGGCGGCCGAGGACGTGGAAATCCGCGCGGCGCACAGTATTACCGGAGCAACGGAAGTCATCATATCCGCTGCGAAACATGCGGAGTCTTCCCTTTCATTTTCGTGGGCTGCTTTCGGCCCCGGAAACATCTAAACCGTTCACAAAAAGGAAACCCCTACATGAATGATGTATTCGGTCTGGGTAAAATCACTGACGCGCTGGACGGCGGGCACACTATCACGGCTGCCGCCAGTAAGCTCAGCATCAAGCCGCGCAAGCTGGTTGAATGGCTAAAATACCATCGGTGGATGTACCAGCGCGGAGGAGAACTGCACGCCTACCAACAGCAAGCGCGTGCGGGGCGGGTGGTTAGCAAGATCGTGCCATTGGCGTCGGACGCCGGGGAAACATTCGATCATGTGTATTGGTGTCCATTGATTACGCCCCAGGGTATGGCAGAACTCGCTGCCGCTTTTGGCGTGGAATTTGAGGCGGCGGCATGAGTGCGGCACTGGCTGTGTGCCCCGCTGCTGCCGGAAATACCGGGGCCAGTTCGCCGGTCCCCGCGAACGATGCGGCTATTCTGTACCGGCGCACCGCGCACGTCTGCCGTACCTGCTTAGGCCCTGTCATGGAGCATGGCGGCGGCTACGTATGCGCCGTGTGCGACGCCTCCGGGGCCACGCCGTCCTCGATCTGCGGGTGCGGCATCAAGGTCCAAGGCCCCGGCGGACGGCGGCGGCTTTTCGCCTGCACTCCGAATCCGGCTCGCGGCCCGGCCTCGCCCTCGGGTTATGTCATCACCTTCGCCCCGGAGGCGATTTGATGGAGATGACGCCGTTTGCGTACCATGAGGCGCGCGAAAACCTTTCCGATGATCTGCGCGCGGGCCGGGTGGAGCAAACGCCGGAGGCAATTTTCGAGCATGTGCGCGCTTCTGCTGGCGTCACTGCGAATGCGGCGGCGTGGTTCACGGAGCGGTTTTTTAACGATCTCCGCCGCTATTTGCAACGAAATCAGATTATTCCACGATAACCGAAAATGTTGAAAAACCGGAGCCTGTCCAGCATTATTGGCGCATGAAAACGCTAAGCTGGATGATTGGGTTTACCGTCATCATGAACATTGTAATTCTGGTATTCGGCAGATAGTGGACGTGCCTACCATTCTCCCGGCTGTGCCGCCGGTCGCGGCAATATCCCGGCTGGACAAAATGATGTGATTCCCGTGGCGGTTTCTGCGGCATTATGTCCTGGTTACGCGGACATACAATAGGCAATCCAATAGGAAATAGAAGGGGGATACGGGATGGAGCCGCGCTGGTAAGTATCGGATTAGGGTTGATTTTGGCCTCGTTTCCTTCCCCGGTGTGGCGTCCTTCTCATGGCATCTCAAATGGGGTCTGTACGAATCATCGGCTTTACGCCAGCATGAAAACCCGCCTTGGGCCGCGCTGATTATCACGGTTTGAGAAATTCTTAGGGCGCTCGGGTGGCTCGTGACGCGAACCTGACGGCATGAGTGATGACATAAAAATGGAAGTGATTGCCGCCGCGCGTGCTGCGGCAAATGGGCGCGGCGGATGGGCCAAGGTCAGCATCGCAGCTTTGGTGAAACAATTTGCCGGGCGGGCGTCGCAGGCTTCAATTTACAGGTGGGTGGCGGAGGCGAAGGAGAAGCGCGGAGGTCGCGTGCCGGTTGACGTGCCCTTTGCGGCCCCGGCTCCGCAGCCGGGCGACCCATCCGTGCCGGTGCCGGTCACACAACTCGTCCAGATGTGCGTGCAGGCAGGGCAGGACGTGATGGCGGCGTCGCGGGGGCCGGACGGGAAGCCGCGCAATTCTAAAATGCTCATCCGGGCCACGGATAGCCTGCGGCGCTGCCTGGAGACGGCGGTGCGGTTGCAGGAAGCCATCGCGGATGCGCTGGCACTGGAGGAGTATGACCGGGTTATCCTGGATGAAATTGCCAAGATTGACCCAGCGGTGGCGGCGCGCATCACGGCCCGGCTCCTCGAATTGAACGCCACATACTCGGCCCGACTTGGTATGGAGTCGAAATGATCTCCTCGATCCCTCATGCTCTGGCGCTGCCGGATTTCGTCATCGTGCCGCCCGAGGCGTTGCATAACCTGCGTGCATTGGTCGAATGCACGCTCGACGCGGTGAATCGTGGCGATTTCCCCGCCCCCTTCGACGAGGTAGATATGGATGTGGATACCTTTCTTGGGGGCTTTATAATCGCTCATGGTGGCAGTTTAGCGGGGTTTGTTCGTCGCTGATAAGCTATGTCCTACCGTCTCCGGTTGTGCTGCTTGTTCCAGGTCGGCAGGTCATCACGGATTGCGTAGGGTTCGATCTCCTTTGCGATCTTCGCGGCCTCCGGCCCGCTGCCGGTGACGAGCAACTCGACCGTCAAGCTCTCCCGGTTCACATGAATGAGTTGGCCGGATTGGTGCTTGCGGCCGGAGTCGTTCTTCCGCGTGTAGTCTCTCAGCCGCTTCTGTAAGCCGCCATTGTCGTATTCGATCGCACGACCGACATAGACGACTTTTCCGTTCTCGTCTCGCATCCTGTAGAGGCCAACTTTGTCCCGGTAGTAGGACAGGTCGGCGGCCAGACCGCCAGGCAGTTCCTGCCAATCAAAGATCGTTGTCGGCTCGTCGTAGTCTCCAAGCTCGTCGATCGGGGCTCTCGATGTCGGTGGTGTGGGCTGTGGAGAGGGCACGTATCCGCGCCGCTGGTACTCCGCCTCCGCCATGGTTCTGGTCTCGTTGGCACGGGCCGTCAGCTCTTCAGCAATTGAAGCGACAATCGCTTCCCGGTTTTCCCACACATGGTTTGCCGCCTCTCTCAAGGCGGTCACAGCGGCTTTCCCAGCCTTTCCGGCCTGATATTTCAACTCCTCCTTAAGGAGCGCCAGCAACCCCATACCTACCTCTCCAGATTTTAATCTTCCTATATATTGCACTCTGGAACTGACCGGTTTCAACAGCCTTGACTCCATTCCCGTCTCCAGCCTTGCAGGTGAAGTTTACAGTGCGGCGCGGAGTGCGGCGGGCATGAGAGGGAACATCCCCAAATAGGCACCATCGAAATCCAGGCCGCTCTCTGCCTCCGGGTACGCTACCGCGCCCTCGCACAATATGACCATCGTCTTGACGAAAGCCGCCTCCGGAGTGGAGCGCGCCAGGGCGCGGCCCTGGGCATAGGCGCGCATGAGCGCCTCGCCCTCCGCGTCACCGGCATCAGGTGCGGCGCAGGCGGCTTGCGCCTCCCGGATGGCGATGAAGGCGGCGATGGCGTGTTGATCGGGCTGGGGCATCGGGTTTCTCTTTATTTGTGTTGCCAAGGTATCTGTCGCCGGACCCTGGAGTCAAGGTAAAAAATATAACAAAAACAATAGGATGAATCCTGTTTTCGATAGGAAACATCCTATCGCATTAAGCCTCACGCGGCATCCTTCTCGACCGCTATTCACGATGCTGCTTATGCTGACTCTCCCCACGATTGATTAGGCCGCCCCCGCTGTGGTACCGGTCCGCCGCCGCTCATCTGGTTTTCAAAGGTGAGGCGACGGGCGAGTGTCCGCTATAGTCCATGGCTTTGATTAAATATCGCGCTTTTTGCACCAGTGCTCTCGTGCTACGTGAACAACGATGAGTGATCGTGACCGAATTAATACCTGCGACAATGAGCGTACCCTCGTAGTTGTCCCCGACGCGAACGTGCTTATTCATGGAAAGGCACTGTCTGAGCTGCCGTGGGGAGAACTGGAGCGTCAAAAAATTGAGGTGTTACTTGTGGCTCCCGTTATTCGGGAACTTGACAAACTCAAAACTCAGACGGGTCGTCCAAATAAGATTGCTCGGCAGTTGAGTAGCGATGTTAGGGGGATGCTAAGTCTGCCAGATAAAAGTGCCCTGGTTCACGCTTCATCTCCCAGGGTAACTAAGAGGGTGGATATACGCACGATCACAACCGCGAGGCATGAGGCCCTCAGACTCGACCATGCCGATCAGGCGCTGATAAATTACGCGCTGCATATTCAGGCTGAAGGCCAAGATGTTTTGTTGCTGACGGACGATACGATTTGTGGCTCCACTGCTGGCGAATTCGGTTTGCCGGTTAAATTTCTGCCAAGTGAATGGCAACGTGACCCCGAGCCTGACGAAGCAACGAAGGAGAATTCAAAACTTAAGGCAGAAATCAAGCGGTTGCGTGAAGCGGAACCCGTAGTCAAACTTGATTTTTGTGATGATGCTGGTGCGTCGATTAAGGGGGTTGATGCTCAAATCAAGCACTGGGACGCCTTGGGCACAGAAGAGATCGACCTGCTAATGGAGGAGGTACAGAGGTGCTGTCCGGCAGCTACTTCCTTTGAGCGGCCCGAAGACTCTACCCCGAATACGATTCACGGGCTTCTGTCAGGGATGGACGGCATTATGCGGCGAATGACCAATCCTTGGGTCGTTTACGAGCCAGCAACAGAGAAAGAGATCGAACGGTACAGGACACGAGATTATCCCGAATGGCTCAGTGTAATTCGGCAGGCGCTAGGTTCCTTGCACGAAGAGCTGAATGCACGTACTCAATGGCCAATGGTTCAGGTGGTGGCGGCTAACATTGGGACACGACCGGCAACCTCCGTCTTGCTTCAGCTTCATGCGAAGGGAAAGTTTGCCCTACTCGATGCAGATACGGAGGGTAGTGACGATGACGATGAAACTGACGGAGACCAGAAGGCAAACCATATAAAGTGTTATGAACTTCCACTTCCACCAGAGCCTCCCCGTGGCAAGGAGCGGTCGATAAATTCTCTCGGGGACATTCAACGCCAATTTTTTGGCAGCCATCTTGAATCGCTTAAGCCATTGAAGTTTCCTCTCCTTAACTCAGTCTTAAATGAGCGTTCGGATGCTTTTTACTGGCGTAAGGGCCGGGGGGAGTGGGGAAAACAAATTGAGCTAGTATGCTCATCCTGGCGTCATGGACAACAAGGTGTAGGCTTCAAGCTAAAGATCAAACCTGACGAGCGGGTGGACATTTCCGGTGCTATTGCAGTTGAAGTTCATGCACATAATATGACTGATCCGCTATCGGCACATCTGCCGATTCGTATAAGCTTTGTACACGGCTCTACGAAAGATGAGGCCCGATCTCTGGTGAAGGCGTTAGCAGTATCTGCGGACTTTCATGGGCGTATCTGATGCCGACAAGAACGTCGCTACCCTAAAATCGAGGCTGTAAAAATAATTACGCCCCGTATCATGCTTTAAGTAATCACAGGCATGGCAACATAAAGTCACCCAGCGCGGCGGAAGCTGTAGCCGTTGCCCTGTTTGCCTGCCAGCCCCATGCGGACGAGGCCGGAGAGGACGGCTTCCACCTTGGGGCGGACGGTTTTGCCGGGTTTGAAATGGGCCAGGATGTCGCCTGGCTCCAGCACGGCTTGGGCGTTGGCCAGCAGGGCCATGATCTCCGCCGTCTGTTCCATCTCGCTGGCGGGGAAGGGCTTGCGGGCGGTGGTTTCCTCCTGCGCCTGCTCGCGCATGGTGCCCAGCAGGTCCAGCTTTTGCAGCGCCGTGCCAAAGCGGGGGATTTGGTATTCCGGGCGCAGCCATAGAACCTTGCCTCGCGCCTCTTCCGCCAGCCGCGCCTTGTTCAATGCCACCAGCCGGGAGAGAATTTCCGCCTCCGGCAAATCGGCGTCCCACCCGTAGGCTTCCGCCACGGCAACATCCAGCCGGTCGTGCAACTCGTGCAGGATGAGCACCAGCCCGTCATCCATGACCCGGCGTTCTTTCTCATCCAGCCCGGCCACGCCCTTCTCGCGGATGGCCTCGCGCACGTTATACAGGCCGGTGAGGGTGAGGTTCTTGTTTTTATCCGCAAGAACGGATTTACGGTGCGCGTCCAACTCCTCGGCGATGGCGCGGATTTTTACCCGTTGCGCCTCCGTGGCATTCGGGAAGGGAAATGGATCGAAGCAACGGGATTTGGAATAGCGGGGGTCGTTGCCGATCCCAAGCCATCCACCTGCCCGCAGTGCCCATACGACATGAATCCGCGATGACAGCACGCCAAGGAGAAACGCATCATCGGAGCCGATGGCAACCAGCATGTTATCCGGCAGAATCGAGGCCTCGAGAAATTGGAAAACCCGGTGCTTCGTCGTTTCTACCGTGGCGATGTACCGGGGCAGCCCTTCGAGCGCGGGCCGTAAATCCTTGCGCGGCTCGCCAAAAATCCACCAATTATCCTTGTAAGAGGCGCGATTGTTATTGTCGCGCTCAGGCTTCACCGCCTGCAAAAGGTGTTGATACACCTCCGGGAAACGCGCGCGCACATCCTCGGCTCTTAGACCAAGAAGGTCGATCACCATAACATTTCGGGAGTGAGAGGTTAGGTCGCGGCCATTCCGGTAATCGCGGATATGCGCCTCAAGTCCAGCGCGCTTGCCAAGTCCAAGCTCTGCTGCTTTTTCAGGGGAGACTATGAATCCCTCGCCGATCAGTTGCACGCCGCGATAGCCCAAGCCTTCATTGGATTTCAGTTCTCGCGCTCTTGAGAGGTCGATGCCAACCGTCAAATCGGCGTTGATTTTTCCAGAGCTTTGTGAAAATCGGATGACCGGCGCGTCCGTCTCCAGCCCAGACTCATGCGTCGTTTCCTCCAGCACCCCTTCCTTCTTGCCAAGCTCTGCCACGGTCATGGCGATACGCACAGCAGCGGAGTCCGGCAGGGCCTTGGTCCATGGATGATCGGGGATGGCATGAACCAGACTGACCGGCACACGCGCCGTCAGATGCCGCTCCACCACGCGGCGCTGGAAAACCTGAGTGATGGAGTTCGTGGTCACGAAACCAAAACGGCGTAGAGGCGAGCCTTTCCTGGCCAGCAGGGTGGCCGCATGGTCCCACCAGTACATAACAAAATCGGCGCTGTCGTTCATCTCCGGGTGCGCCGCCCACAGGGCCTCCGTATATTCATCCCCCAGCCGCGCGCGAATATCCTTGCCCCCGATAAACGGCGGGTTGCCGACGATAAACTCCGCCTCCGGCCATTTTGGACGCCTGGGTTTCGTGCCGGAATTATCCAGCACCGCGTCCCGCTGCTCGATGTTCTTGAAGTCGCGCAAAATCGGCTCGGCGGGGATGCCGCCATCGGTACGGAAATGCCATTGCAGATACCCTATCCACAGCACCAGCTCCGCGATGCCCGCCGCGCGGGGGTTCAATTCCAGCCCCAAAAACTGGTGCGGGTCCACTGATGAACCGGAGAGTTCCGCCAGTTTTTGGTTGCCCTGGAAATTGAACAGCGCGTCCAGCACCTCGCCTTCCAGCCGCTTCAATAACTCCAGGGAGACGTAGAGGAAGTTGCCGGTGCCGCAAGCCGGGTCGAGAATCCGCAAGCCGCACAGGTTTTTGTGGAAGGTTTCGATGGTGGCAAAAGCCTCCTTCTCGCGCCCCTCGCTCTGCTGACGCTCCGCCGTGGCCAGCGCCTGAGTCCAATCCGCGCGCAAGGGTTCAATGACTGTGGCCACCACCAGCCGCTCCACATAGGCGCGGGGGGTGTAATGCGCGCCAAGGGAAGCTCGCTCCTTCGCCTCCAGCGCCTGCTCCAGCAGCGTGCCGAAGATGGAGGGGTCAACCTCTCTCCAATCATACCCGGCCGCGATTTTCAGCGCCGCAATCTGCTCCGGCTTCAAAGGCAGCACCTCGCGCTTCTTGAAGAACGCGCCGTTGAAGCGGCGGACCTTCTGCTTGAGCGCGTAGGCGAAATCGCCCTTATCCATTGCCTCCCAAAGCTGCCCCACCATGGGCACGAAGCTGGCGGGGTCTTTCTCGCACTCCTCCAGCAGCCCCTTGAAGGATTTTTCCGGCAGCAGCGCCGTGTCCTCGGCAAACATGGTGAACAGGCAGCGCATGAGGAACATGGCCACGCGGTCTGGCTTGCAGCCCTGCTCCTCCAGCGCGCGGGAGATTTTAGCGAGTTCCCTGGCGATGTCCCGCGTGACCTTAGCGGTTTGCAGGGAGGGGTCCAGCGCCTTCGGGTCGGTCCAGATCAGCCGCAGCCGGTCACGCACCTCCTGGCGGCGGAGGTCGTTCATGGTGATGCGGAAGCCTCGGCGGTCGGGGAATTGCGCGTAATTCTTCCCCTGGCCAGAGAAATCGGCCCGCACCTCTATCTCGCGCCCCACGTCGCACACCAGGATGAAGGGCGGCCAGCCATGCTCCACCGGCAGCGCGCGGGCGTAAGCCTCGGCCTGGTGCCGGGCATTCATCATCATCACGTTGGAGCCGTTGATCTGCTGCCGGGTACGGCTGCGGCGGCTGTAATCGTCCACGTCATCGGGGAACAGGCTGCCTTGCAGGGCCTTCGCGCCGCCTTTCAGGCGGGACTGCTTGGCCTCCAGCACGAAGCAGCCGCGCTTGTAGAGGTCGATGCGCCCGTTGCTGGTGCTGTCATCAGGGCCTATGAGCTTTACCGCGCGCTCGAACACATAGTCGTTTTCCGCCGTGGTGGCCTGGGCCGGATGAGGGCGGGGAACGCCGATAATGTCGCACAGTTCGGACAGGAACATGGCGTAATTGGCCCGCTCGGCCCCGCCTTCCTGGCCCTCCCAGCGGTGGATGAATTTTTCAACCGGATCAGGCGCTTGGCTCATACCGGGAGGTTAACGGGATTTTACCCTGTGCCGCAACAGTGGACGCGGTGATAGGGCCTGCTGGAACCCTACAATCCGTCAACAGCCGTGCCCGGCTGGCGTGCGGCAGCAGAATATCTCCGTCTCACACCGCGCCCGGTTGGAGTATAGGTGGCTTTTCGCTTTCGAGCCAGTCGGCTGCCAGCCGCCAAGCTACAGCGCCAATAGCATCTTACGGAATGATTCCCAGCGATCCGAGACGAGTTCTGAAACATATATCTGAGGAATGCCTAGAGCAGCTGCAAATGCAGCGTAATCCAAACGCCTCTCTGCCAGGGCGGACATAAAATCCTGTCTGACATCTTCGGGAAACATTACCGCCATAGCCGCCCATTCTGCCGCACGGTCCACGATCCCGCTTAGCTTAGCCTCTATGGGGGCTTCACTTACATTTTTGAACAAGTAACTTAGATGCGCGTCGAGGCCATCCGCCGTTGTGACGGCTGCATGGAGGTGCTCGTCAAAAACGTGCATTAGCTCTTTGATACAAATAAAGTTTTGCTCGTCGGAATCGACATTGGCATTGTAAAATATGACGGAACAATTTTGATGTTCTGCATACACCCCGTTGCGCCGACGAAAGCGAACGTACAATCCAAGCAACTTATTTGGATCGACGTCTATAGGGTGAAATTCAATGTGATCTTGAATCCCGAGATCGACTATCTGATCCCTCACGTCCTCTGCGTAGACGGGAAGTTTCGTGAAGGACGAGAAGAACGTGATAAGGCGACCGACTGACATCCAACGTTCCAAAAAAAAAGCCCCCTAAGGGGCTTGTAAAAAAACCACTACCGAATCGGTAATTACTAACTTCCCAAAAGCTCCGCAACATTACGTTGCGTTGTACGACCTTCTGGCAGCTGACTTGCTGTTGACGAAGCAAAAAAATTCTCCAGCACACCTTTGGCGACGGCGCACAGTTCCTCAGCCGTCAAGTCGGGGTCACGGCCACGGAGGAATTTAATATCCAACACTTCAATGTCCGACCTCTCGAAAAGGAAGGACGACAAGTCCTTTTCTGACATTGCGATCACCCTCACTATAATCTCCTACTGATACCGCATCGCGGCAAAAATAGGGTAAAACTGTTCCTACTTCATTACCAGTACCAGAGAATCGCGCGCGCACACAAATGATATTTTGTCAAGGGCGGGCATCGCAAAACGAGTACGGTTTCGTCTTGCTCAGCATGTAAACGGGACTAGGCCCTCCCGCAACCCCTGGGAGAGGGGGGGGATAAAATAAAATTGGCAGCGAACGGCGTTCGCATAGATGGCAGAGCAGAAGCAGGGCTGCTTTTTTGGGGAAGTGGTATCCCCCTGGTATCCGGCCTATTTTGCCGCTCCAAGGAGTTCTATCTAAGCTATTGAAAAATATGGCGCGCCCGAAGAGATTCGAACTCCTGACCCTCAGATTCGTAGTCTGATGCTCTATCCAGCTGAGCTACGGGCGCGTCGTGCGGCGCGGTTTAGCTGAAGCTTCACCGCACTGCAATAGTAGCGGTGAAACTTTACAATGCTTCCAGCGCCGCGAGCAACGCATCGCCCATTTCCGAGGTGGAAATGGTCGTCCGGCCGGGCATCGCGATATCCGGCGTGCGTCCGGCTTTGGCCAGTACGTTCTCCACCGCGCGTTCGATCAGCGCGGCGTTTGCCTCCATATCGAAGGAGTAGCGCAGCATCAGCGCCAGGCTCAAAATCTGCGCGAGCGGATTGGCAAGCCCTTTGCCCGCGATGTCAGGCGCCGAGCCGTGGATGGGCTCATAGAACCCTGGGCGGCGCCCTGCGGCGTCCACGGCGCCCAGCGTGGCCGAAGGCAGCAGCCCCAGCGAGCCGGTCAGCATGGCGGCAAGGTCGGAGAGGATGTCGCCAAACAGATTGCCGGTCACGATCACGTCAAACTGCCGAGGATTCTTCGCCAGCTGCATGGCGCAGTTGTCGGCATACATGTGGTTCAGCTGCACATCCGGGTACTCGGCCGCGTGCAGCGCCGTCATCACCTGGCGCCAGAGCAGCCCGCTCTCCATCACATTGGCCTTCTCCACGCTGCACACGCGGCCCTGGCGCTTGCGCGCCAAGTCAAACGCCACGCGCCCCACGCGCTCTATCTCACCAGTGGTGTAAACCTCGGTGTTCACGCCGCGCTTGCTGCCATCGGGCAGGGTCTCTATGCCGCGCGGCTCGCCGAAATAAATCCCGCCGATCAGCTCGCGCACGATCATGATATCCAGCCCGCGCACCAGTTCCGGCTTCAGCGAGCTGGCATCCACCAGCGCGTCGAACACTTTCGCCGGACGCAGGTTGGCGAACACGCCCATCTCCTTGCGCAGTTTCAGCAGCGCAGCCTCGGGGCGTATGTCAAACGGCACGGTGTCCCATTTCGGCCCGCCGACGGAGCCAAACAGCACCGCATCCGCCGCCAGCGCATGCGCCAGGGCCGCCTCGGTCAGCGGCACGCCATGCGCGTCAATCGAGGCGCCGCCAACCAGCTCCTCGGTGACCGCAAAATCCACCCGGCCGGTCTTTTGCAGCCAGTCCAGCACGCGCTTTGCCTGCGCCATCACTTCGGGGCCAATGCCGTCGCCCGGCATCAGCAACAGGTTTTTACGCTCGCTCATGGTTTCAGACTCCGTTAATGGCCGGTTTCCAGCTCGGGGTTTTGGCTTCATAGGCATCAATCGCGGCGGCATGCTCCAGCGTCAGGCCGATATCGTCGAGCCCGTTCAGCAGGCAGTGCTTACGGAATGCATCCACCTCAAAATGGATCTCCTCGCCATCGGGGCGCACCACCACCTGCTTTTCCAGGTCTATGGTCAGCCGCGCGTTGGCGCCCTGCGCCGCGTCGTCCATCAGCTGCTCGCAAACATCCGCCGGCAGCACCACCGGCAGAATCCCGTTCTTGAAGCAGTTGCCATGGAAAATATCGGCAAAGCTGGGCGCGATCACACAGCGTATGCCAAAATCCAGCAGGGCCCAGGGCGCATGCTCGCGCGAGGAGCCGCAGCCGAAATTATCCCCGGCGACGAGAATTTCCGCCTTGCGGTATTTCGGCTGGTTGAGCACGAACGAAGGATTCTCCGCGCCATCGGCGGCATAGCGCATATCGGCGAACAGGCTCTTGCCCAGCCCGCTGCGCTTGATGGTCTTCAAAAACCGCGCCGGGATGATTTTGTCGGTATCCACATTCGCCAGATTCAACGGCGCGGCGGGGGCGGTGAGGCGGGTGAATTTATCCATTACACAAGCTCCCGAACATCGGTGAGAACGCCGGTGACGGCGGCGGCGGCGGCCATGGCGGGGGAGAGCAGGTGCGTGCGCCCGCCCGGCCCCTGGCGGCCCTCAAAATTGCGGTTGGAGGTGCTGGCGCAACGCTGCCCCGGTGTCAGCTTGTCCGGGTTCATGCCAAGGCACATCGAGCACCCAGCCTCGCGCCACTCGAACCCCGCATCGAGAAAAATCTTCGCCAGCCCCTCGGCCTCGGCCTGTGCCTTCACCAGCCCGGAGCCCGGCACCACCAGCACCCGCACGCCCGGCGCCACATGGCGCCCCTTGGCCACGGCGGCGGCGGCGCGCATGTCCTCGATGCGCGAATTGGTGCACGAGCCGATGAACACAACGTCCACCTTGGTGCCGGCAATCTTCTGGCCCGGCTGCAAATCCATGTAGCGCAGCATCTGTTGCAGCTGCGCGCGGCGCGCCTCGTCCGGCTCGGCCTGCGGGTCGGGCACCGTGCCGGTAATGGGGATCACCGCCTCCGGGCTGGTCCCCCATGTCACCTGCGGCGCAATCTGCGCGGCATCCAGCACCACCACCTTGTCGTACTGCGCGCCTGCATCGCTCGGCAGCGTCTTCCAATAGGCCACGGCCTTCTCGAAATCCGCGCCCTTGGGCGCATATGGGCGGCCTTTGATGTATTCAAACGTCGTCTCATCCGGCGCGATCAGCCCGGCGCGCGCCCCCGCCTCGATGCTCATGTTGCAAACGGTCAGCCGCCCGGCCATGTCCAACGCCCGTATCGCCTCGCCGCCGAACTCGATCACATGCCCGGTGCCGCCCGCGGTGCCGATCTTGCCGATAACCGCCAGCACAATGTCCTTGCCCGTGCAGCCGGGGGGCAGCACGCCATCCACCCGCACCAGCATGTTTTTGGCCGGCTTTTGCAGCAGCGTCTGCGTCGCCAGCACATGTTCCACCTCGGAGGTGCCGATGCCAAACGCCAGCGCTCCCAGCGCGCCATGCGTGCTGGTGTGCGAATCGCCGCAAACAATGGTGAAGCCGGGCAGTGAAATCCCCTGTTCCGGGCCGATCACATGCACAATCCCCTGGCGCGCGTCGTTCACCGGAAAATAAGGCACCCCGAACGCCGCGACATTCGCCTCCAGCGTCTCGATCTGTAATTTGCTCTCCGGCTCGTTGATGCCGTTCAGCCGGTCCGCATCAGTGGGGATATTATGGTCCACCACCGCGATCGTCTCATCCACCCGCCGCACCTTGCGCCCGGCCAGCCGTAACCCCTCGAACGCCTGCGGCGAAGTCACCTCATGCACCAGGTGCCGGTCGATATAGAGAACGCACGTGCCGTCCTCCAACCGGTCCACCACATGCGCATCCCAAATCTTGTCGAATAAAGTCCGTGGCATCCTAGCTGGTCCTCCTGATTAAGAGGGCCAGGGAGCTGCGCCCCCTGCTCCCCGCCAAAGGCTGGCCTTTGGACTCCATTGGTTATTTAAGAGTTTAGGGAGGGAGGTGTAAGATGCAAAACCGGTCATCGGGTATGCCTCCCGCCCGTGCCGCGCCGCACCTCTCTCCGCCTCAAGCCTGACCGCTGGAAGGTGAGGGGGGTATCGGAAGGTGAGGGGGCATCGCCCCCTCGGTTGCCTTATTCCGCGGGCGCGGCTTCGACCTCGCGAGCCTTCTCCGCGATACGGGCGGACTTACCGCGGCGGCCGCGCAGATAATACAGCTTGGCGCGGCGCACATCGCCCCGGCGCATCACGTGGATTTCCGAGATGGTCGGCGCATAGAGCTGGAAGATACGCTCCACGCCCTCGCCGTAGGAGATTTTCCGCACGGTGAAGGAGGAGTTGATGCCGCGGTTGGAGCGGGCGATGCAGACGCCCTCGAAGGCCTGCACGCGCGAGCGCTCGCCTTCCTTCACGTTAACGCTGACACGCACGGTATCGCCCGGGGCGAATGCCGGGATGGTCTTCCCCTCGGTGAGCTTGGCGATCTGTTCGGCGTCGATGGTCTGGAGAATGTTCATGGTCGAGGTCCTTTTCGAAAGCGGTGTTTAGGGTGCCTGGGCACCAGATGCAATGTATTGGTTGTAAAGGTCCGGTCTGCGGGTTTTGGTGGTTTGGCGGGCTTCGTCCAGCCGCCATGCGGCGATGGCGGCATGGTTGCCTGAGGTCAGCACCTCCGGCACGGCGCGCTGCGCCCACACGGCCGGGCGGGTGTAATGCGGATATTCCAGCAGCGGCGCGGAGAAGCTTTCCTCCACGGCGCTGTCCGCCGCGCCCATCACCCCGGGCAGCAGCCGCACCACCGCGTCGAGCAGCACCAGCGCCGCGATCTCCCCGCCCGAGAGGATATAGTCCCCGATGGAAACCTCCTCCGCGCGTCGGGCTTCTATCACCCGCTGGTCAATCCCCTCGAAGCGCCCGCAGAGCAGGATAACGCCCGGCCCCTCGGCCAGCTCGCGCACCCGTTTCTGCGTCAGCGGCGCGCCGCGCGGTGTCAGCACGATGAGCGGACGTTCATCAGCCACCGCGCCGATGGCCGCGTCCAGCACGTCCGGCCGCATCACCATCCCGGCCCCGCCGCCAAAGGGCGTGTCATCCACGCTGCGGTGGCGGCCCAGCCCAAAGCCACGAATATCCGTGGCCTTCAGGCTCCAGCTGCCCGCCTCCATCGCCTTGCCTGCCAGGGATTCACCCAGCGGCCCCGGAAACATGGACGGGAAAATGGTGAGCACATCGGCGCGCCAGCTCATGAGGGCACCACGACTTCAACCGGGGGCACCACGGTCACATGTCCGGCGGCGATATCCACCACCGGCACGGCCGCGCGGGTAAAGGGCACCAGCAGCGCGCCCGGAGAAATCTCCAGGCTCGGGCCGCCGCCATAGTCATGCACGGCGGTGATGCTGCCGATCTCCACCCCCGCCTCGTCACGGGCCTTCAGGCCGATAAGGTCGGTGAGGTAGAATTCCTCTTCCTCAAGCGGCGGCAATGCCTCGCGTGGCGCGAACAACTCGGTATTGGTGAGCGTTTCCGCCTCGTTACGGCTGGTGATCGCGCGGTTGCCCCCGGGTGTGACCTCGCTCAGCTGCGCGACATTGTCGTGCATCCATTCAAGCTGGAACCGGCGCCCGGTGTGGTCGCTCAGCGGATATTCCGCCAGCGCCTCCTGGTCTTCGGCATAGCAGTTGACGCGCAGAAGCCCCCGCACGCCATGCGGCTTGCCGATCACGCCCATCAGGATCAACCGCTGGCTCACCTAACCCCCGTTGCCTTAAGCGGCGGCCTTCGCGCGCGCGGCCGCGCGTTCCTGCGCCTTCTTCTTCGGCGCGGACTGCTTGGGCTGTTCCGGATACACCGGCATCGCGATCAGCCCGGCCTTGCCGAGGAACTTGGCGACGCGCTCGGTCGGCTGCGCGCCATTGGCGATCCAATGGGTCAGGCGCTCGCTCACCAGTGTCACCCGCTCGGCATGTTCGGCCGGCAGCATCGGGTTATAGGTGCCCACGCGCTCAATGAACTTGCCATCGCGCGGGCTGTTCGCATCGGCGATCACGATATGGTAGAACGGGCGTTTCTTGGCGCCGGCGCGCGAGAGACGGATTTTAACAGACATGGCAACTCCTCAAGGTTAAACGGTAAAACTTCAAAACGGACGGCGGCCGCCCTTGGCCTGGCCCATGGCGGCCTGCATCTGGCGCATCATCGCCTCCTGGCCACCGGCTTTATTCATGCGTTTCATCATGGTGGACATGTCATCAAACTGCTTCAGCAGCTTGTTGACCTCCTGCACCGACGTGCCAGACCCCGCCGCCACCCGCTTCTTGCGGCTGGCCTTCAGCAGGTCCGGGTTGCGGCGCTCGGCCTTGGTCATCGAGCTGATGATCGCCGCCTGGCGCTTGAACATGGTGGTATCGAGATTCGCATCCTCGATCTGTTTCTTGATCTTGCCGACACCCGGCAGCATGCCCAGAATCCCCGACAGCGACCCCATCTTGGCAATCTGCTTCAGCTGCGATGCGTAATCGTCAAGGTCGAACTTGCCCTTGGCCATGCGCTTGGCGAGCTTTTCGGCCTCCGCCTGGTCGATAGTCTGCGCCGCCCGCTCCACCAGGCCGACGATATCGCCCATGCCGAGAATTCGCCCGGCAATCCGCTCGGGGTTGAATTCATCCAGCGCATCCAGCTTCTCGCCGGTGCCCGCGAGCTTGATCGGCGCGCCGGTCACCGCGCGCATCGAGAGCGCCGCGCCGCCGCGCGCATCGCCGTCCAGCCGGGTCATCACGATGCCGGTAATCCCCAGCGCCTGATTAAAGGCGGTGGCGGTGGTCACCGCGTCCTGGCCGGTCATGGCGTCGACCACCAGCAGAGTCTCCACCGGATTCACGGCGAAGCGGATGGATTTCACCTCCTCCATCAGCGCCGCGTCGATCGAGAGCCGCCCCGCGGTGTCCAGAATCACCACGTCGAACACTTCGCGCCGCGCCACATCCATGGCCCGCTGCGCGATCTGCAACGGGCTCTGCCCGGCGATAATCGGCAGGCTCGCCACCTCGGCGCGCTGCGCCAACTGCTCCAGCTGCAACTGCGCCGCCGGGCGCTGCGTATCCAGGCTCGCCAGCAGCACCTTCTTGCGCTCGCGCGTGCGCAGCCGCAGCGCCAGCTTGCCCGAGGTGGTGGTCTTGCCCGAACCCTGCAAACCAACCATGAGGATGGGAATAGGCGAGGGGGCCAGCAGATTAACCGGCACCACCGCGCCGCCGAGCGCCTCGATCAGCGCATCGTTGACGATTTTGACAACCATCTGCCCCGGTGAGACCGAGCGCAGCACTTCCGCGCCCACGGCCTTTTCCTTCACCGTGGCGATGAAATCCTTCACCACCGGCAGCGCGACGTCAGCATCCAGCAGCGCCAGGCGGATCTCCCGCAGCGCCTCGCTCACATCCGCCTCCGACAAGCTCCCCCGTCGGCGGAGCCGGTCAAAAACCTCACCTAATTTGCCCGACAGGCTGTCGAACATGCTCTACCACCCTCACAACGCAAAACGCGCCGTGGTGCGAACCCTCGCAGCACGGCGGACGAATATATTTTCCGTTTGGACCGCGGGGGCGGCAGAGTCAAGCCACCCGCGCCACATCACCCCCAACCCCCACTTCCGCCCCATCCAGCGCCCGGCGTACCGAGATTTCACCCCGCGCCCCCGCCGGAATCGCCACCGCGAAGCCGCAGCACCCGCTGCCCAGCCCCGCCGCCCGCAAATCCGCCCGGTAGCCGTTGGCCAGCACCCGCGCCACCACCTCGGCCCCGGCGAAAACCAGCAGCTCCACCGGCACCTCAGGGCACGCCGCGCACAGCGCCCAGCCCGCGCAAACCTCCGGCCCCGCCACCTCCAGTTCGCCGCGCAACGCCCCCGCCATTTCCGTCACCGGCGCAATCCCCGCCCGCAGGTTCACCCTGGCCTGCGCCTCGCGCAGCAAGAAACCATCCTCCAGCCGCGCCACACAGGCCACCGGCGCCGCCTGCTCGCCCGGATACAGCGCCTGAAACGTCTCCGCGTTATGGAATTTCCGCCGCTCCCCAATGTCGAGATAGCTCTCCGCCGGGCAGTTCTCCGCGAACACCACATCATGCGCCGCCAGCTCAAGGTGGTAGTAGCTCACGCCCTCCACGCTCTCGGCCTGGGTCACGCTCACGCCGTTCACCAGCCGCCATGCCGGCGCCAGCCCGCCCGCGGCCAGCACGCCATGCCCTGGCGAAACCCGCAAATCCCGCGCCGGCACGCCATCCCCCAGCGCCCCAGCCTTGATGCAAACCGGCAGCATCAGGTGGTTGCCGCGCAGGAATCGCCCATCATAATGGCTGATCCCGATCCACCTAACCCGCTGGCGGCCCTGAAAAAGGGTCAGCACCTCATCACCGATCGCCAGCCGCTCCACCGCCACCTCGCCCTCCGGCGTGGCGATGCGCGTCCCCGCCATGAAGCACAGCACATTGAACCCCAGCGCGCTCATCAGCGTCATGTCAGCCGATGAGATGGTGTTCAGCACGCCCGGCATCGCATAGGCGTCGAAGGCGTCATTCACCGCGTTGGACGCCCAATCCGACAGATCAGAGCTGGAGGAGAGCGTATCCACCGCCGTGGTGCCGCCGTCGATCGAGATATATGTCAGGTTCGCCCCGTTGGTCTGCAACGTCCCCGGCGAGGCATATTTGTACAGATCCATGATGAATTGCGGCTGCCCGGAATTCGAGTCGATTCGCCCCAGCGCATGCGTCAGCTCATGCTCCGCGATCCCGACGAAGTCATACTGGTTGGCCGGCACGCTGGTCCCGGTGGTGCTGAAATCGAGCACCGTCCCCGACGAGCCGAAGGTGACGGAGCCATCGGCGCCCGCCCCGGCGGAGCCCGTCATCAGCCCCAGCGCCTCGGCCTGCGCATCCGAGACCCACAAATACCCCGTCCCGGTCGGGTCCACGCTCGGCAGGTTGGCCGCGGCCTCTATGCCCGCGGGCGTCGAGGCGTGGGCCTTCAGCGCGGCGACAACGGTGGCGTAGCTGTATTGCCCCATGTTCGGCCCGCCCTCGCCGAACACGGTGTCGTTCCACGAGACCGAAATGCTGACAGTCACGGGGTCGGTTATCAGCTTGTCGAGCTGGCTGGCCGCATAGTCCATCGCCGTGACAAAGCCGCTGGGCGCCAAGCTAGTGCTGCCATCAAAAACGAGCTGAATATCCATTGGCCGGCCTTATGCATCCGTTCTCGTTAAGGTTGTGCTACGGCTGCCCTGTTTTTAGCAACAAGCGCGCGCGCCGGAAAAGCAATTTCACGCCCCCCGCTCCAAAAACCGCCTTATCCCCGCCACCGCCTCGGCCAGGCCGGAGCGGATCACCGGCGCCCCCTCGGGGAAGGCGCTCAGCAGCCGCGAGGGCATCTGCCGGTCCAGCAGCACGAACACGCCCCGGTCATCGGCCCGGCGGATCAGCCGCCCGAACGCCTGGCGCAGCCTCAAGCGCACAATCGCATCGTCATATTCCTTGGGCGCCCCGCCGGAGAGATGCGTGCGCCGCGTGCGGTGCAGAATATCCGGGCGCGGCCATGGTGTGCGCTCAAACACCACCAGCCGCAGCGCATTGCCGGGAATATCCACGCCATCGCGCATCGCATCGGTGCCGAGCAGGCAGGCATGCTCCTCGGCGCGGAAAATATCCACCAGCGTGGCATTGTCCATCGCGTCCACATGCTGGGCGTAGAGCGCGATTCCCGCCTCCTCCAGCGGCTTGGCGATGCGCGCCTGCACCGCGCGCAGCCGCGAAATGGCGGTGAACAACCCAAGCCCGCCGCCGCCCGCCGCCTGAAACAGCGCCTGATACGCCCCGGCCAGCGCCCCCATGTCCTGCGTGTTCACATCCGTGATCAGCGCGATGCGCGTGCGCTGCGCATAGTCAAACGGTGAGTCGAACGCCGCGCGGATGGCCGGCGTCGCCAGATGCGCCGCCCCCGTGCGCGCCTCGGCACCCTCCCAGGCGGTTTCGTTGTCCGCCCCGTCGCGCAGCGTGGCGGAGGTGATGAGCATGCCATGCGCCGGGCGCGCGATGGTCTCGATGAACGCCTCCGTCGGGTCCAGCAGATGCGAGAGCAGCAGCACGTCGCGGTCTGTGCCCGCCTCGCGGTCCAGCCGCAAAAACTCTATCCGCCCCGGCCGCTCGCCGGGTTTGGCCTCGCTTTCCAGCCCGTCCAATATCCGCCGCCAGGCGGTAATGCTGTCAACCGCCCGGCGCTTGATGCTGCGCGCGGTGCCCTCCAGCCGCTGGCGCGCGGTCTCCTCCAGCGTCTCCGCCTCGGCCTCCAGCCGCTCCAAAAATCGCTGGCGCAATGTCACCAGGGGCAGGCGCAGCGTCTCCAGCGCGGCCGAGAGGGTGGCCGCCACGGGCAAAATCTCCGGGTCGATCGGGTGCAGATCCACCTCGAACGCCATCGCCCCTTTAATCTCCGCCTCCGTGCCGCGCGCCAGCGCCTGCACCCGCAACGCCCGCAAAAACGCCTCCGCCGGGTTTTTGTCCGATTCCAGCTCAGGGTCCAGCCGCGTGGAGAACATCGGCGCCGGCAGCGCCCTGGCCGCCAGCAGCGCCGCGTCCAGCGCGCGCTTTATGGCATCGTCCGTGGCGGCGAAATCCTCCAGCCGCCGCGCGAGCCCGCGCGCGCGCGAGCGTGCGCCCTCCGCCCCCAGCAGCCAGCGCCGCAGCTCCGCCATCGCCGCGCCTGAAAGCTCGACCGCGAAAGCGCTGTCAGCGGCATCAAAAATATGGTGCCCCTCGTCGAACACATAGCGCGTGGGCACATAATCATCATCCAGCCCGCCCCACACCGCCTGCGCCATCACCAGCGCATGGTTGGCGATCACCAGATCCGCCTCGCGCGCATTGCGGATCACCCGCTCGATCACGCAGGTGGAAAAATGCGGGCAGGCGGCATGGATGCACTCGCCCCGCCGGTCCGCGATCTGCGCCAGCAGCCCATGGCCGAACAGTTCCGCGAACCAGCCCGGCAGGTCGCCACCGAACAAATCGCCATCCGCGCTCGCCATCGCCCAGCGCGCCACCAGCCCCAGCGGCACCGCATGGCGCTCCACCCCCATCGCATCCTCAAAATTGAGCAGGCAGAGGTAATTTTCCCGCCCCTTGCGCAGCACCACCCTGGTGCCATCCGGCAGGCGTCCCGCCTCCTGCTCTATCTGGCGCTGCAAATGCCGCGTGAAGGTGGAAACCCATACCGCGCCCTTGTTCTGCTGCGCCCACAGGCTGGCCGGGGCCAGATAGCCCAGGGTCTTGCCCGTGCCCGTGCCCGCCTCGGCCAGCACCACATGCGGCTGGCCCTCCGCCTGCCGCGGCGCAAAAGCCGCCACCGCCGCCGAGGCATAGTCCGCCTGCGCCGGGCGCTGCTCCGCCGCCGGCCCCAGCAGCGCCGCCAGCCGCGCCCGCGCCTGCCCAGATGTCACCGCGAACGCCGAGGGCGGCGGGCGCGGGGCGGATTCCTCCCATTTCGGCAGGCGCTTCCAAAGCCGCATCGCCATGCCGTCCGGCCTTGCGCCCGGTTGCCCCAGCGCCGCCAGCACATAAGGCGCCCACCCCCAGCCGGCCGCCCCCATCCGCGCCGCCAGCCCGGCCGCGTCCTGGTTCGCCGGCACATTTTTGCCCGCCGCCAGCCTGGCCAGCAGCGCCTCGGCCATCGGCGCCAGCAGCCGCGCGCCGTCCTCCAGCGTCTGGGGAACCTCCATCTCCAGCGCCCGCGCCAGCCCGGCGGGTGTGGGTGCCAAGCCGCGCGCCGGGCACACAAAGGCAAACAATTCCAACAAATCAAGCACCTGCACCGCCGGGTTGCCAAGCCGCTTCAGCGTCGCCGGCCCATGCACCAGCAGCGGCGCCCGGCCGCCGAGCT
>JAKBCD010000110.1 GCA_021808205.1 Pseudomonadota bacterium
TCTCCTTGGTCTGGCCTTGGAAATGCGGGTCACGGATGAACAGCGAGAGCTTGGCGCGCAGGCCGCCAAGCACATCGTCCGCGATGAGGGCGCTACCTCGCTTGTTGCCGCGGGTCTCGGCCCAGGCGCGCAGGCCCTTCAGCAGGGCGCTGCGCATGCCGGCCTCGTGGGTACCACCCAGCGGCGTTGGCACGGTGTTGCAATACGTGTCGATGGTGCCTTCGCCCTGCTCGACCCAGGCCAGCGCCCATTCCAACTTGCCTTGCTCCTGGCCGTTCACAGGCGCGAATTTTGCCTCCCCGGCCCAGATCTCGGGCAGCACCAGCGCTGCTTCGCCGAGCTCCGCGGCAAGTGAATCGCGCAAGCCACCGGGGAAATGCAATTCCGCCTCGGCAGGCACATCCGACTCGGCTTTCAGCAGGCTGGCATCGCACGCCCAGCGGATTTTCACACCCCGGAACAGATACGCCTTGGACCGGCAAAGCTTGAACAGCCTAGCGGGCGAGAATTTCAGAGCCCCGAAAATTTCAGTATCGGGGATGAAGCTGATGGACGTGCCGCGCCGGTTGGGGACGGCTCCTACCTCAACGAGCTTGGTGACCGGCTGCCCGCGCTCGAAGTTCTGCCGGTAGAGTTTTTTCTCCCGTGCCACCTCGGCGATGAAGCTTGAGGACAGCGCGTTCACCACCGAGGAGCCGACACCGTGCAACCCGCCCGAGGTGGCATAGGCCTTGCCAGAGAACTTGCCGCCGGAATGCAGCGTGGTGAGGATCACCTCCAGCGCGGATTTGGTCTTGAATTTCGGGTGCGGGTCGACCGGGATACCACGGCCATTATCGCGGATGGTAAGCTGGTTGTTGACGCCTAAGCTCAGTTCGATGGTGGTGGCATGGCCGGCCACCGCTTCGTCCATAGAGTTGTCGAGGATTTCCGCGGCGAGGTGATGCAAGGCGTTCTCATCGGTGCCGCCGATATACATGCCCGGCCGCCGGCGGACTGGCTCCAGCCCCTCCAGAACCTCGATATCCTTGGCGCCGTAGCTGTCCCTGACGGGAATATTCTCGAAAAGATCGCTCAAAAGCGCCGACTCCTTAACGCACCGGGCATTCTGGTTGCCACGCCGCGAGGGGCGCAGGCAAGGGGGTTATTCCCCCGTGCGATGCAGATCGAAGGAGCGGATTCCAGGGGTGCCGCTGAATTGCAGCCAATCCGTGTGGGTCAGCGTGTTGCGGGTGTCGTAATAGCCGGTGCGCCAATGCTCCTTCATGGAAATACGGCTGAATTCGTAATCCTTGGCATCGCCCTCATAGGCTTTCTGTTTGTAGATGAGCTGCATGATGTTGATTTCGGGCAGATGCTGCAGCTCGGCTTTGGTTGCTTTCTGCTCCGGGCTTAAATCCGTCTCGTGCAGTTTTTCCAGCGCGTCCCGCAAGAGCCGTTTCAACTCGTGGGTCTCAAGGAAATGGTCTGTCGTGGTGCGGGTGCGCGAGGAATATTGAATATCTTTCTGCCTGGCCAGAACCTCAGGCATGTCGCGCGGGATGGCACCCTGGGCGGAAAACAGATCGACCTGAAAGGCGAGGAGGTTTTTCGAGCCAATATTGTCCAGAAGATGCTGCAGCGGGGTATTGGAGACGAGGCCGCCATCCCAATAATGGTGACGCCCGATGCGGATCATCGGCAGGCCCGGCGGCAGCGCGCCAGACGCCATGATATGCTCGGGCTCCACCTCGCGGACGGCATTGTCGAAATATATGAAGTTGGCGGTCTCGACATTCACGGCACCAACCGCGAACCGGACATGCCCCTCATTGATCAGCTTGAAATTCACCAGCTTTTCCAAGGTTTGGTGAAGGGGTGAGGTGTCGTACATCGCCGTGGCAAAGCGGGCCCCGCGCGGCGCGAAAAAGCCCGATAATGGCACCGGCTGGAAGAAGCCCGGCTGCCCGAAGATCATGCCCTGCGTTGCCGAAAGCCCGTTGCGAAGCTTGCGGGCGCTGTCGCCCTCGAACCAGGTGGTGTAGGGGTCGCGCGCGGTGATATCCATCCAGAATTTTTCGAGCTTCTCCACCCGGTGCTCAGGTTTGTTGCCGGCGATGATGGCCGCGTTCACCGCCCCTATGGAAACGCCAGCCACCCAGTCTGGCTCCAGCCCGGCCTCATGCAGCGCCTGATACACGCCCGCCTGATACGCCCCCAGCGCACCGCCGCCTTGCAGCACGAGCCCGATCTTATCGCAGCCTTTCGGGCGGGCGATGGGCGAGATCGGCGGGAGCGGCTTACGGTGTGGGCGCTTCGGGTCGGAAAATATGTCCATTGGCAGTGTTTCCTTCACGGGCAGGTTGAAGCGGAGATGCTGAGGATATTCATGCCCGCCCAGATTTGGCTGTCAGACCAGCTATACCGGGCGGTTCAGCGCAGGTGCTCGGCAAAGAAAGCCAGCGAACGCAGCTCTGCCAGCTCCCAATCCTTGGCGCTGTAGCTGGCCCGGGCCTCGCAGCCAAAGCCATGCTGAGCACCGGCATAGACCAACACCTCCAGGCCGGGCTGTGCGGCCTTGATCGCCTCGACATCGTGCATCGGGATGCTATGGTCCTCGGCGCCGAAATGCATCTGCACCGGACAGTTGGGCTTGGCGGCCTTTTTTGCGGCAATGCCGCCGCCATACCAGCAGCTCGCCGCCCTGAAGCGTTTGGTTTGTGTGGCAGCATCCCAGGCCAGCGTGCCGCCCCAGCAATAGCCGATGATGCCCACGGGCTTGCAGGCGAGAGCATCGGCGGTGGCTTCAAGATCCAGCAGCGCCTGTTCGTCGGAGATCTTTGCGCGCGCCTCCCGCCCGGCATTGATTCCCTCCTCGGTGTAATCCAGCTCGATGTCAGGACCCACGCGGTCGAACATGGCTGGGGCCAAGACGCGGTAGCCGTAGCCGGCCAGGCGCTCCGCCACGCTGCGGATATGCTTATTGACGCCGAAAATCTCCTGCACGACGACCAGGGCGCGTGGGGCGTTCACGTTGCCGGCCTCGAAGGTTCGAAATTTATGTCCGTCTGCGGCGGTCAGCGTCATCATGGGGCTGTTGGTCCTTTCCTGGGTCGCTCGCAATTCAGCCTTGCGCGTAGGGCGCAAAATCCTGCGCCAGCCTTTCATAGATGTCGCGTTTAAATGCCACCGCAAGGTGCGGCAGCTCATCAAGGCGTACCCATTTCCATTCTTCAAATTCAGGGTGTGCATCAGCGTGCAGGTTGATGTCGGAATCCTTGCCGGAGAAACGCAGCGCGAACCATCTCTGACGCTGGCCGCGATATTTGCCCTTCCAGGCCACGCCCACCAGATGCGGCGGCAGGTCGTAGAGCAGCCAATCCGGATGTTCGGCCAGGATTTCGGCCTTGTCAGTGCCGATCTCTTCCTTCAGCTCGCGCAGAACCGCGAGGCGGATATTCTCGCCTTCATCAACGCCACCCTGGGGCAGTTGCCACGCATCGGGAAAGTCCTTGCGCCGGCCCACGAACACTAGCCCGTTTTGCGAGAACAACACAGCCCCGACATTCAGCCGGTAGGGCAGGGATTGGTTATCCACCATGGCGCTCTCCTTGCTGAATGAAATCCAGTGGCTGCCTCAGGCTCTAGTTCGACGCCGTTGTCGTGGTGTCCGGTTTCATGTCCGCGATCAGCTTCAACGCCATCTGGAGCTGGAAATCCGTGGAGGGCTTGGTGGGGTCAAAAGCGGGCCAGTTGGCCGGTGGCTTGGCGGGGATGCTGGCGGCCACCGGCGGCAAGGGCGGCGCGGGCGGCAAGGGCGGGGCTTTCTCTTTGGTCGGGTTGGTGAAGGCGTGCAGCAGGTCGGTTTCACGAAGCTCGGAGAAACTATCCGCCGGTGTTGCGCTATCAGCGACATGAATATTCGGCGTTACGCCGTAATCCTGGATCGATTTGCCCGACGGGGTAAAATATAGCGCCGTGGTCAGGCGCAGCGCGCCTTCGTTATCGATGGGGATGATCGTCTGCACGGACCCCTTGCCGAAGGTCTTCGTGCCCAGCACCAGCGCGCGGCGGTTCTGCTGCAAGGCGGCGGTCACAATTTCCGCGGCTGAAGCGGTACCGGCATTGGTCAGCACCACCATCGGCGCGCCATGCACAATATCATCGCCCTGGGCGTACCAGACCTGGTCGTCCTCGGCGTGACGGCCGTGGGTGGAGACGATCTCGCCGCTGGAGAGGAAATCATCGCTCACCGCCACGGCCTGATCCAGCAACCCGCCGGGATTGTCCCGCAGATCCAGGATATAGCCATGAATATGCCCATGCGCCTGTTTGTTGAGGCTCTTCACCGCGGCGCGAATATGCGGGTCGGCGTTCTCATCGAAGCTGTCGAGCCGGATATAGCCGATGGGCCCGGCGGTGCTGGTGAGTAGCTTGCTTTTCACGTCGTCGATCTTGATGATCTCGCGTGTTAAGGTCACGTGCACGGGCGTGTTGATGCCGTTGCGCTTGAGGGTGAGGGTGATTTTGGTGCCCGGTGCCCCGCGCATGCGGCTCACCGCATCGTCCAGCGAGAGACCATCCGTTGCTTGGCCGTTGATTTCGACGATGATGTCGCCCGGCTTGATGCCAGCCCGCGCTCCTGGTGTGTCATCGATGGGGGTGATGACCTTCAGCAGACCACTCACTTCGGTCACTTCCAGCCCCAGCCCGCCGAACTGGCCGGAGGTTTGCACCTGCATGTCCGCATATTGCTGGGCGTTCATGTAGTTGGAATGCGGGTCCAGCCCCGAGAGCATGCCGTTCGCGGCATCGTAGATCAGCTTGTTCGTGGGTGGGTCGATCACGTAGTTCTGCTTGATCTGCGAGAGAATGTCGCCGAACAGCGAAAGTTGCTGATAGGTGCTGTCACTGGGGGAGGCCTGGCCAAACGCGCGCGATAATGGCTGCGTGAGCGAACCCGCGGCCAAACCCACCAAGAAAATTCCACCGAGCATCAAACCGCTTCGCAACCGCATAAACGACGTCTCCTTCTCTGCGGGCGCACGGCCCGGGCTTCATTAGATAGCATCCGGGCCGGATTATCCAGAGTGCCCGGCGGCCAGCCAGGATGTCGGGTTAACCGGCACACCGTTGCTGCGCAACTCGACGTAAAGATATGGCTGATGTGTGGGGTGGGCCGGGTCGAAGGCCTGCATGCTGCCCAGTGGCTGGCCATGTAGGACATGCTGACCCTGCGCCACGTCCAGATGGGCCATGCCCGCCAGCACGGCGGAAAACCCGCCCCCGCAACTAGCGATGACCACATTGCCGTAGCTGGGTAGCGGCCCAGCATACATGACGGTGCCGCCACAGGGGCTGGTGACGCGCCCCCCTGGTGCTGCGGCATAGGAAATGCCGGTGGAAGGCCCCGCCGGCGTTTGCGCGCCGTAGGGTTGGACCACATGCCCTGCCACCGGCGCGCCCGCCCCGCCGGCGGGCAGGTTGATGGGGCTTGCCTGCGGCGGCCCCTTCGGCACGAGCCGCGCGATGGCCTCATTCAGGCTTAAGAGTTCGTGTTTGGCCGTGGCGGCGGCGGCGGCTTCGGCCACGGCCTGGTTGGAATCCGCCTGCTCGGCGGCCTTGGCGTTGTTGATATCGCTGGAAAGTCTTGCTTCCGCCGCTTGTTGCGCGGCAACGGCCGCATCCAGCCGCAACCTTGCCACCTGCGCCTGGTTGATCGCGGCGGTCAGGCGCGTGGTCTCAGCCTTCACGGCGCTGGCCTGGGCGGCCACTTCCACCGCCATGCCCTGCATGATTGCGATACCGCGCACGGCATCCTGTGGCGAAAGCGGTGCCACGAGCAATGTTGTCGCCGGGGCAGAGGCCAGACGCTGCATCACAGGCAGTAATTTTTTCAGCGCCTCCTCGGCCTGATCCAGCTGCCCGGCGGCGTCGTTCTGTTGTGCGATGAGCCGGGCAAGCTGTGTGGCATCCTGTGAGGTTTGGTCTTCCAACCCGCGCAGGGCGGTGGCGGTGCGGGCCAGTTGCTGCGCCAGGGCTGTTGCCTTGGCCGCCACGGCGCGGCGGTGCGCGGCTGCTGCCAGTGCGGCCTCCTGATGCGACTTTATCTCCGCCAAGGCAGCGGCGCGGCGGGCTTGCAGGCTGGCAGCGTCGCTCTTATGCCTCGCTTCCTTGGCAAGAGCGCTCCCCGCCAGGCCAAGCCATAGGGCGGCAAGGGCCGCCCGGTGAAGGTAGCGCGCCGGCTTCACTCAACCAAACAGCGGCTTGCCGGTCATCGCGGCGGGCTGGGTCAGGCCCATAAGCTTCAAAATCGTCGGCGCGAGGTCCGCCAGCACGCCATCATGCAGTGCGATGCCCGCCGGTCCGCCGGCGATGAACACCGGCACAGGGTTGGTGGTGTGGGCGGTGTGCGGGCCCCCGGTTTCGGGGTCTCTCATCATCTCGCAATTGCCGTGGTCGGCGGTGACTAGCATGGCCCCACCCTGGGCATGAACGGCCGCCCAGATCTCGCCTAGCCCCGAATCCACCGTTTCCACCGCCTTGATGGCTGCACTGAGCACGCCGGTATGGCCCACCATGTCCGGATTGGCGAAA
>JAKBCD010000111.1 GCA_021808205.1 Pseudomonadota bacterium
TGCAGTTCCACCCCCTGCCCTTCCGGCATGGCGGCAATGCCGCGCAGCAGCCCGGCCAGCGGCACCGCTTCCGGCGCCTGTGTCATCCGGCCGGAATAAACCAACAACCTCTGGGCAAATTCCACTGCCCTGGCGCTGGAGGTGTTGGCACCATCGATATACCCATCCAGCCCGGCAGCGCCGGTCCGCGCCACGCGCATCTGGAGCAGTTCCAGATTGCCGATCACCCCGGTAAGAAGATTATTGAAATCATGCGCCACCTGAGCGGCAAACGCCTCCAACGCCGGGCTTCGGTCATTCCCCTCATCTGATGTCATGAAGCTGCCATGAGATAATATTGCATTGCTGCGGCTTTTGAAAAAGCCGCCTCACCGCAAAGGCCGCCAGCTAAGCCACACCGCGCAAAAACGCCACAAGCCCCGCCGTCGAGCCATCGGCCTGCGCGGCACTTTCCTTACCCTCCACCACCGGCAGTAATTTCGTCGCCAGCTCCTTGCCCAGCTCCACACCCCACTGGTCGAACGCGTTGATCTCCCAGATCGCGGCTTCCGTGAACACGCGATGCTCATACAGCGCGATCAGCTTGCCCAACGTCGCCGGGTCCAGCTGCTCATAAGCAATAACAAGCGAAGGCCGGTTGCCGGGAAACACCCGGTGCGGGTTGCCGCCTGCATCCTCTAGCGTGCGGCCTTGCAGCAGCGCCTGGGCCTGCGCGAGGCAATTGGCGATAAGCAGGCTGTGATGCTGCTTCAGCTCCGGTTCGTGCCCCCGCGCCGCAATATAAAATTCGCACGGAATCACATCCGTGCCCTGGTGCAAAAGCTGGTAGAAGGCGTGCTGGCCGTTGGTGCCTGGTTCGCCAAACACCAGCGGCCCGGTGGGGCAGGCAACAGGCTCGCCCTCCTGCGTCACGCGCTTGCCGCTGGACTCCATGTCCAGCTGCTGAAGATAGGCCGGAAAACGCGCCAGGCGCTGGTCGTAGGGCAAAATGGCGCGGGCGGGGTAGCCCAGTACATCGCGGTGCCAAACGCCCGCCAGCGCCAGCAGCACAGGCAGGTTCTGCTCCAGCGGCGTGTTCAGAAAATGCTCGTCCATCTCCCGCGCGCCGGCCAGGAAGGCACGAAAGTTTTTAGCCCCTATGGCAATGGCCACCGGCAGCCCAACTGACGACCAGACGGAATAGCGCCCGCCCACCCAATCCCAAAACCCAAAGATACGCTCAGCGGAAATGCCAAAGCCAGCGCATTTTTCAATGGCGGTGGAAACCGCGCAGAAATGCGCCCCCACCGCCGCTTCCCCCAGCGCGGCCGCAACCCAGCGCCGGGCGGAATTGGCGTTGGTCATGGTCTCCACCGTGGTGAAGGTTTTCGAGGCGACGATAAACAATGTGCGCGCCGGGTTCAGCCTGCACAGCGTGTCCGCGATATGCGCGCCATCCACGTTCGAGACAAAATGCAAACGCGGCCCGTCATGGTAAGGCGCCAGCGCGCCTGTGGCCATGGCGGGGCCGAGGTCCGAGCCGCCAATGCCGATATTCACCACATCGGTGAAGGGCGCACCGTCTGACGACGCGATCGCACCGCTGCGGACCGCTTCCGCGAAGTCCAGAAAACGGCCCAATGTTTCCTGAATCAGCGGCACCACGTTGTGGCCTGCAACCTGCACAACCACCTCCGCTGGCGCGCGCAGGGCGGTGTGCAAAACCGCCCGCTGCTCGGTATTGTTGATGGCCTCGCCTGCAAACATCGCATCGCGCCGGGCTTCCAGCCCCGCCGCGCGGGCCAGCGCCAGCAACGCAGTCAGGCTTTCCGTGGTGAGTGATGTTTTTGAAAAATCCAGCAGCACACCCGCCCCTTGCGCGGAAAATTGCGCAAAGCGTTGTGGGTTGGCGGCAAACAGCGCGCGAATATCAGACGCTTCGGCGGCCTGCTTTGTCATCTCCGCCCATTTCGTGCCGCTCATCTAAGCCTCTTCCCCTGCCTGTTCATGAATTTAACCGTTCCGCTCCCGAAGCCAAGAGGCTCTACTCATCCATCCTCACGCCGGGATGAAAGAAGGCATAAACCGCTCTGGCCGTGGCACGGTTAATGCCGGTCACCGCTTCCAAATCCTTCAACCCCGCCCCTTTCACGCCCCGGGCGGAGCCAAAATGCAGCAGCAGCGCCTTCTTGCGCGCCGCCCCGATGCCGGGGACTTCATCCAGCTCTGAGGTGGTGATTTTTTTGCTGCGGGCGGCGCGATGGGTGGTGATGGCGAAGCGGTGCGCCTCGTCGCGCAGCCGTTGCAGGAAGTAGAGCACCGCATCGCGCGGCGGCAGTTGGAAAGGCTCACGCCCTTCCATATGGAACCATTCGCGCCCGGCATCGCGGTCTGGCCCCTTGGCGATGGCGACGAGCGGAATATCCTCCAGCCCCAGATCCGCCATCACCGCCTTGGCCGCCGATAGCTGCCCCGCCCCGCCATCAATCAGCACCAGATCTGGCCAGGTCTCGCCGTTGCGGTCGGGGTCTTCCTCCAGGGCGCGGCCAAAGCGGCGTTGCAGCACCTCGCGCATCATCCCGAAATCATCGCCAGGGGTGATGACGCTTTTGATGGAGAATTTGCGATAGGCGGATTTCATCGGCCCTTCCGGCCCGGCCACCACCATCACGCCGTAAGCATTCGTGCCCATGATGTGGGAATTGTCATAGGTCTCGATGCGCCTGGGCGTTTCAGGCAACGCGAACAATTCGCCCACCGCCGCCAGCAGCTTGCCCTGCCCGGCGGTCTCGGCCAGTTTTCTCTCAAGTGCCTCGCGCGCATTGGTGGCGGCATGGGCCACCACCTCGGCCTTCTCGCCGCGCTGGGGTACGAGAATATGCACCCGCCGCTCGGCCTTCAGGCTCAGCGCATCCTCCAGCAGGGATTGTTCCTCCACCGCGTGGTTGAGCAGGATTTGCGGCGGGGGCGGTTTGTCGTCGTAAAACTGTGCGATAAAGGCGGAAAGAATTTCCGCCGCCTCCTCATCCTTCGCATGGGCCGGAAAAAAGCTCCGATTGCCGTTATTGCGTCCGCCGCGGATAAAGAACACCTGCACGCAGGCCTGCCCCGCCTGCTGGTGCAGCGCGATCACATCCGCATCCCCTAGGCTGGAGGGGTTGATGACATCATTGCCCTGCACATAGGCCAAGCCGCGAATCCGGTCCCGCAACGCGGCGGCACGCTCGAACTCAAGCTTTTCAGCGGCTTGCTGCATCGCAGCGGCCAGCTCTTTCTGCACCGCGCTAGTTTTTCCCTGCAGGAAACCCTTCGCCTGGGCCACCAGCGCGCCATAATCCTGTGCACTCACCCGGCCCACGCAGGGGGCGGAGCAGCGTTTGATCTGAAACAGCAGACAGGGCCTTGTGCGGTTAGCGAACACAGTGTCCGCGCAGGTGCGCAGCAGAAACACGCGCTGCAGCGCCTGCACGGTTTGGTTGACCGCCCAAACGGAGGCAAACGGCCCCCAATACACATCTGACTTGTTTTGCGCGCCCCGATGCTTGGCCAGACGCGGAAACTCATGCCCGGCCGTAAGCACCAGCCAGGGGTAGGTTTTATCGTCCCGCAGCAGAATATTGTAACGCGGTTTCAGGCGGTTGATGAGGTTCGCTTCAAGCAGCAGCGCTTCCGCTTCCGTGTGGGTGGTCACAATCTCCATGGCGGCGGTCTCCGCCACCATGCGCCGCAGCCGCTCCGGCAGGCGGTTGATCTGCGTGTACGAGACAACGCGCTTCTTTAGGTTCCGCGCCTTGCCCACATAAAGCGCCTCGCCCTTGCCATCCAACATCCGGTACACGCCGGGATTGCCGGGCATCGTCTCCAGCGCGGTTTCAATCACCGTCACGCCGGTTAGCGGAATATCCAACTTATCCCCTCCCGCCTGTGGATAAGTATGTGGACTGACTGTACCCCACCCCTGAACATCTTGTTATGGCATGTTTCCGCCGAAACAGCGGCGCAACACGATTACCTTCAGTTAACATGTTGAATTTCAATATAAAATTTATTACCTATTTGTAAAGCAACCACTCTCAAACCGTGCCGAAACTCTTTGATCCTGCACGGTTCCAACCCGTGGACAACTAAATATTGCGGCGCTCAATCTCCACGCCCACGCTGGCGGCATCCGCCACCGCGTCCAGCTTTTCAACCATCACCCTGGCCACGCGAATACGCGTGTTCCGCAGGCACGCTTCCGCCACGCGCTCGGCCAGCGTCTCCACCAGCTGCACATGCCCGGCCGCCACAACATCGCGCACAGCGCCTATCACCGTATCGTAATCCACCACACGGCCAAGCTCGTCCGCCCCCACCGCCGGGCGGGAAAGGTTGGCAGCCCCGTCATCCTCAACGGCCAAATCCAAATTCACGCGGATACGCTGAGTGCGGCCCTGCTCATGCGCGTAAACGCCAATCCGCGCCTCCAGGGTGAGGTCGCGTACAAACATGCGCCTCGTGGCGCGGCTGGCATCGGCAAGGCGGGAATGGTCCATGCGCCACCTTGTGCGCCGCGGGCGGCGGATTGGCAATAAACCGGGGTTTCTAGCCGGAATGTGTTGGGTTAGCCTCAGGCGATGAAACGCTTCTTATGTCTTCTCACCCTGCCCGTGCTGCTGGGCGCGGCTGCCCCATCCGCCACGCCCATGCCCTCGCCCGCCAATGTGCACGCCAGCCACGGCTGGGTCCGCTACCTGCTGCCCAACCTGCCGGCCGCTGGCTACATGACACTGACGAACACGGGGGATATCACCACCAAGCTGGTGGGCGCCAGCTCGCCTGCCTGCGGCACTCTGATCCTGCATGAAAGCCTGAACAACGGCGGCACGGCCATGATGGCGATGGTAAAAAGCCTCACCATCCCCGCGCATGGGCAGGTAAGCCTGGCAGAAGGCGGTTACCATTTGATGTGCACGCGGCCAAAAATGGCGCCGGGCAGCAAAATCAGCCTGATATTGAGCTTCAGCGATGGCGATGATCTGCTGCTGCTGCTGCCTGTGTACGGCCCCGCCGGCCCAGGCAAGGAATAAATCGCTGGCGGTTGGCAGCAGGGCCGCAAGAGAATAAGGGTTTCGCCAGATTTCCGTTTGAGTTTCAGTTTAAGGACAAAGCCCCATGCCCGACGCCACCCTGCCCAGCGACTATAAGGTCAAGGACATCTCCCTGGCCGAATGGGGCCGCAAGGAAATCGCCATGGCCGAGGACGAAATGCCCGGCCTGATGGCGCTGCGCGCGGAGTTCGGTAAATCCAAGCCGCTTTCCGGCGCGCGCATTGTCGGCTGCCTGCACATGACCATCCAGACCGCCGTGCTGATCGAGACGCTGGTGGCACTTGGCGCGTCCGTGCGCTGGTCCTCCTGCAACATTTTCTCCACACAAGACCAGGCCGCCGCCGCCATCGCCGCCGCGGGCATTCCTGTGTTCGCCTGGAAGGGCTTAAGCGAGGAAGAGTTCTGGTGGTGCATCGAGCAGACGCTGCGCGGCCCGGATGGCTGGACACCGAACATGATCCTGGACGATGGCGGCGACGTGACGCAGATCATGCACGACAAATATCCCGAAATGATGAAGGATATTCGCGGCATCTCCGAGGAAACCACCACCGGCGTGCACCGGCTGTGGGAGATGGCCAAGGCCGGCAAGCTGCTGGTGCCCGCCATCAACGTGAACGACAGCGTCACCAAATCCAAGTTCGACAATCTCTATGGCTGCCGCGAGAGCCTGGTGGATGGCATCCGCCGTGGCACGGATGTGATGATGTCCGGCAAGGTTGCCGTGGTTGCGGGCTTCGGCGATGTCGGCAAGGGTTCCGCTGCCAGCCTGCGCAATGCCGGCTGCCGCGTGAAGGTATGCGAGATTGACCCGATCTGCGCCCTGCAAGCCGCGATGGAAGGCTATGAAGTGGTGACCATGGAAGACGCCGCCCCGGTGGGCGACATCTTCGTGACCGCCACGGGCAATGTGGACGTGATCACCATCGAGCATATGCGCGCCATGAAGCACCGCGCCATCGTCTGCAATATCGGGCATTTCGACAGCGAGATTCAGATCGAGAGCCTGCGCAATTATAAATGGGACAATGTGAAGCCGCAGGTGGATGAGGTTGTGTTCCACGACGGCAAGCGCCTGATCGTGCTCTCCGAAGGGCGCCTGGTTAACCTGGGCAATGCCACCGGTCATCCCAGCTTCGTGATGTCCGCCAGCTTCACCAACCAGGTACTGGCACAGATCGAGCTATGGACCGCGCCGGCGGGCAAGTACGAGAAGCAGGTGTACGTGCTGCCGCGCCATCTGGACGAAAAAGTGGCCGCCCTGCATCTGGCCAAGGTTGGCGCGAAGCTGACGAAGCTTTCGCAGAAGCAAGCGGATTATCTCGGCCTTGCCGTGCAGGGCCCGTTCAAGCACGAGCTTTACCGCTATTGATGCGAGGGGTTGGCGGCATCCTGTCCGTAACGGGTCTCGGCCTGCTGGCGGGCGGGATGCTGCTGTTTCCCCTCTTCACCTATCTGGCCTTCACCCGGCTGCCGATGAAT
>JAKBCD010000112.1 GCA_021808205.1 Pseudomonadota bacterium
CGCGCTTTTCGGCCAAACAACCGGAAAGACGAGCGATTCCGGCAAGCCAGAGCGTGTTCTGCGGTGGGTAGAGGAGATTCCCCGGGGCCTGACTGTTTATGTCGGGCACGACCAGCGCTCAACAGATGGGCGGCCCTATGTGCGCACGGGCCGCAAGGGCGGCAAGGCGGTTTTCATGGATACCGGGGCGGGCAAGGGCGGGCATCTTTCCTGGGTGGATATCGACCCCCTGCCCTGACTTTAACCTCTCAGGAACGGGTTGGAACGACGTTCTTCGCCGATGGTGGAGCCAGGACCGTGCCCGCAGATGAAAGAAAAATCGTCCGGCAGCACCAGCAGCTCGCGCTCGATAGAGGCGATGAGCTGTTCATGGTCACCGTAATCGCCGAAATCCGTGCGGCCGATGGAGCCACGGAACAGCACATCACCCACGATGCCGAAATTCATCAATCGATTAAGGAAAACCATATGGCCGGGCGTGTGCCCGGGGCAATGACGCACCTCGAACTCTTCGCCGCCGAGGCGGATGGTCTCCCCCGCCTTCAGCCACACATCCGGCGTGCAGTTGCGGGCGGTGATGCCGTAGGCGCGGCCCTGCTCGGCCAACCCGTCGAGCAGGAACTCATCCTCTATGCCGGGGCCGGTGATACGCACGCCAAGCTGCCCGGCAAGCTCGGTGGCACCGCCCGCATGGTCGATATGGCCATGGGTGAGGAAAATATCGGTGACTGATAAGCCCAGCTTGTTAATCTGAGACATGATGACCGGCACATCCCCGCCGGGGTCGATCACCGCACCTTGTTTGGTTTCGTCGTCCCACACCAGGGCGCAATTCTGCTGGAAGGCGGTGACAGGGATGATGCCAATTTTAAAGCTCATGAGCGCAGATCCGGTGGGGTGGCTTCGGTTTTCAGGGCGGCGATGGCGTCTTCCAACGACATGATCTCCTGCGCGGCACCGCCCAGGCGGCGGATGGCCACCTTGCGTTCCTCCGCCTCCTTGCGGCCCACCACCAAAATGTTCGGCACGTGATGCAGGGAATGGTCGCGTATTTTTGCCTGGATTTTCTGGTTGCTGGTGTCCAGCTCCACCGCCAGCCCGGCCTGTTTCAGCGCGGCGGCGACCTCGGCGGCGTAGTCATCGGCATCCGAGACGATGGTGGCGACCACCGCCTGCACCGGCGCCAGCCAGAGCGGGAAGCGCCCGGCATATTGCTCGATGAGGATGCCGAGGAAACGCTCGAAACTGCCGATGATGGCGCGGTGGAGCATCACCGGGCGGGAACGGCTGCTCTCCGAGGTGACGTATTCGGCGTCCAGCCGCTCGGGCAGCACGAAATCCACCTGGATGGTGCCGCATTGCCAGTCCCGCCCGATGGCGTCGCGCAGCACGAATTCGAGCTTCGGGCCGTAGAAGGCGCCCTCGCCGGGGTTGAGCGTGTAGTTCACACCGGCTTTCTCGCAGGCAGCCTTCAAGGCCCCCTCTGCACGGTCCCATACATCATTGGCACCGGCGCGGATGTCCGGACGGTCAGAGAATTTCACCGTGAAGCTCTCGAAGCCGAAATCCTGATAGACGCTCTCCAGCAGTGCGACGAAACGCACCGTTTCATCCGCGATCTGGTCCTCGGTGCAGAAAATATGCGCGTCATCCTGCGTGAAGGCGCGCACGCGCATGATGCCGTGCAGCGCGCCGGATGGCTCGTAGCGGTGGCAGGCACCGAATTCGGCCATGCGGATGGGAAGCTCGCGGTAAGAGCGCAGGCCCTGATTGAAGATCTGCACATGGCACGGGCAGTTCATCGGCTTCAGCGCCAGGGTGGTATCTTCCTCGGCGACTTCCGCGATGAACATGTTCTTGCGGTATTTGTCCCAATGGCCGGAAAGCTCCCAGAGCTTGCGGTCCACCAGCTGGGGCGTGCGCACCTCCTCGTAGCCGTTCTGCTCCTGCCGCCGGCGGATATAGGCTTCCACCGTGCGGTAGAGCTTCCAGCCCTTAGGGTGCCAGAAGATGGAGCCGGTGGCTTCCTCCTGGATATGGAACAGGTCCATCTCGCGGCCGATCTTGCGGTGGTCGCGCTTTTCCGCCTCTTCCAGCTGGGTGAGATAGGCATCCAGCTCCTTATTGTCGCGCCAGGCGGTGCCGTAGATGCGGCTGAGCATCGGGTTTTTGGAATCGCCGCGCCAATAGGCCCCAGCGGTCTTCATCAGCTTGAAGCCGCTGCCGATATCGCCGGTGGAACGCATATGCGGGCCGCGGCACAAATCCAGCCACTCGCCCTGGCGGTAGATGGTGATGGTCTCAGATTCCGGCAGGTCGCGGATCAGCTCGGCCTTGAAGCGCTCCCCACGGGCCTCGAAGAATTTGATCGCCTCCTCGCGGTCCCATTCCTCGCGCACAAAGCCAGCGTTGCGGGCGATGATCTCGCGCATCTTGGCTTCGATCGCCGGCAGATCGGCCGGGGTGAAGGGCTCGTTGCGGTAGAAATCGTAATAGAAGCCGTTCTCGATGGAGGGACCGATGGTGACCTGGGTGCCGGGAAACAGCTCCTGCACAGCCTCGGCCAGCACATGGGCGGCGTCGTGGCGGATCATCTCCAGCGCCGCAACGTCCTTGCGGGTGATGAATTTCACCGCGCTGTCCTCGGCGATCTCGCGGGCGAGGTCCATCTGCTTGCCATTGACCTCCATGGCCAGGGCGGCGCGAGCCAGGCCTGGGCCGATATCTGCCGCCAAATGGGTGCCCGTTACCGCGCCTGCGTAGGAGCGCTGGGAACCATCGGGCAGGGTGATGACGGGCATGGAACTCTCTCTATTGGAAAAATCTGCCGCGTTATGGCAGGGCGGCGAGGATTTGCGCAACCGGCAGGGCTTGCAGGGTTGGGGCACGCAGGATGATGGGCCAGCCGCCATCTGGGTAGCGGGGCGCTGTGCGGGCGGGGACAGACGCTGCGGAGAACAGCGAAATGCACGGCACGCCCAGGGCGGCGGCGAGGTGCATGGGCCCGGTGTCGTTGCCGATGGCAAGGGACGCGCCCCGGAACACCGAGGCAAGCTGGAAGAAATTGGTCTTGCCGGTAAGGTTATGCCCGCCGATGGTCTGCGCCAAAGCCTGTTCGCTGGCGGTGCCGACGACGACAACGGGCAGGCCCAGAGCCTGGGCAACCTCGCGGAATTTTTCCGCCGGAAAGCGCTTCTCCGGCCGGTGGGGCGCGGCACCGGGAACCAGCACGGCGTAGCGCGGTGGAAGATTGAGGGCTGAAGTATCACACGCGAGCCAGGAAAGGTTCGGCTGGGCCAGGGGGGTGGAGATGCCGGCAAGGCGGAGCTGCTGTTCCAGCCGCTCGCGGCTGTGCAGGGTCTCGCGGTTGGCGGCATCAGGAAAGGCGCAGCCGCGCGCGATGCCGGACCAGGGCGGGCGCCCGGCCAGGGCGAAATAGCGGGTGGAGCGGCCGGAGGTCTGCAGATCATAGACCATGCCGAAGCCGGAGAGCTGGCGCTTCAGGCGCAGCAGGCCCGGCAGGTTCCACCAATCGGGCTTGTCGTCAGTCACGATTTTGTCAAACCAGGGGCTGGCGCCCAGCAGCCCGGCATAGGGTTTGGTGGTGAGCAGGGTGATGTTATCCTGGGCGTGGCGCTCCCGGATGGCGGCGAAGGCCGGGAAGGTCATCACGATATCGCCAAAGGCGCCGTGGCGGATAACCAGCACGCGCATCAGCCGAGCAGCTCCGCGTAAAGATGGAGATAGCGGGTTTGCATGGCCTCGATGGAGAAATGCATTCCCACCTCCTCCCGCGCGCGGGCGCCAAAGGCAAGGCGCAGATCCGCATCGCCAGCCAGAATGGCATCGAAAATGGCCGCCAGGGCGGTTTCGTCGCCAGGGGGAAACAGAAAGCCGCTGACGTTGGGCTGGATGGTTTCGTGCGCGCCGCCGTGCCCGGCGGCAACGACGATTTTAGCCATGGCCTGAGCCTCGATGATAGTACGGCCAAAGGCTTCCGGCTCGGTGGAGCAATTTACCACAATATCAGCAAGTTTTAGGGCGGCTGGCATGTCATCCACATGGCCGGCGAGGCGCAGGCGGCCGCCAACGCCGAGCCGCTCGGCCAGGGCCAACAGCTCCTGCGTGTATTTATGGCGGCCCTGGTCTGAGCCGATAAGGATGCCAACGGCTTCATCATGCTGCATTTTCGCCAGAGCCCGGATGAAAAGACGCTGGCCTTTCCAACCTGTGAGGCGGGCGGGAAGCAGGATGGCAGGCTGGCCATTTTCGATCCGCCAGTCTTTGGCGAGGCGCACAGCACGGTCTCCGCGCACGGAGGCAGGGTCGAATTTCTGTAAATCCACGCCATTATGGATGACACGAATTTTATTAGAATCAATTTTGTAACGCGATTTTATAAGATTTTCGATGAAGTGACTCACCGCCACCACACGGTCGCCCGCTGCCATCACCTTGTTATAACGTTTCTTCAGGCGGGAGCTTTCGCCATAGGCGCCATGGTAAGTGGTGACGAACGGGATTCCAGCACTCTTGGCGGCGCGGAAGGCGGACCAGGCCGGGGCGCGGGAATGGGCGTGGACGAGGTCCACCTGGTTTTCGCTGATGATGGCACGCAGCTTCTGGGTGTTACGCCATATTTTAAAAGGATTTTTGGTGGCGAGGTTGAAGTGAATCAGCTCCGCCCCGGCGCGAGCGGCAAGCGGGGAGAGATGGCCATCCTCAGCGGCGATGATAGAACGGTGCCCTGCAAGGCGCACGGCTTCGGCGATTTCGATGGCGACCCGCTCGGCCCCTCCGGCATCGAGCCTGGGCAATATCTGGAGAATCGTTCTGGGCTGGCTATTCATGTGCTGCGCGCTATCAGGGTTGGGAGTTTATGACTATGCCGTTTGTGACACGCCTGTCAGGAATCGAGTTGGCCTATGAATTCCTGGATGGCGAAGGCCCGGTGCTGATGTTCTGCCCGGGCTACGCCTCTGACATGGAAGGCACCAAGGCGCTGGCGCTGGAGGCGTGGTGCCGGGCATGTGGGCGCGCGATGCTGCGGTTCGATTATGCCGGGCATGGGAGGTCCGGCGGGGTATTCATCGAGAACGGCATTGGCGACTGGGCGGCGGATGCACAATTCGTGCTGGAACAAATAGCGCCGGAACGCGATGTGGTGCTGGTGGGCTCCTCCATGGGCGGGTGGATTTCCCTGCTGTTGGGGCCAAAGCTGGGGCCGAGGCTGAAGGCGATGGTGCTGCTGGCCCCGGCGCCGGATTTTACCGCCTCCATGCTGGCTGAGGAACTGCCGCCGGAGATGAAGGAGGAGGTACGGAGAAAAGGCGTGATCTACCGGCCTTCGGATTATGGCGACCCCCTGCCCTTTTCCCTGGCGCTGATCGAGCGGAGTGCGGCGTTTATGGTGATGACCAGCGAGATTAAAGTGACCTGCCCGGTGCGGATTCTGCACGGCATGAAGGATGCCGACGTGCCCTGGCGGCAAAGCCTGAAGCTGATGGAAAACCTGGCGAGCCGGGATGTGCGGCTGACCTTTATAAAAGACGGGGACCACCGGCTTTCCGCGCCGGGGGATTTGGCGCTGCTAGGCGGGATTGTTGGCGAGCTCCTCGGCGAGGATGGCGGCTAGGCCCTCACGGTAGGTGGGGTAGCGCCAGGCGATGCCGAGGCGGGATTTGGTTTTTTCCGACGAGACCTTGCGGTTTTCCGCCCAGAAGCTGAGCGCCATGGGGGACATGGTTTTGGAAATCTGCTCGTAAGGCACGGGCGGCGGGGGCGCGATGCCGAGCAGACGGGCGGCTTCCTGCACCACGTCAGACGGGGTGGCGGGCTCGTCATCCGACAAATTGAAGATGCCGGTGGCGTTTTGGCTGAGCGCGGCGAGGACGGCCTGGGCGATATCCTCCCGGTGGATGCGGCCAAAGAGATGGCCGGGTTTGAGCACATGCCGCCCCTGCCCCGTGCGCAGATCGTCCAGCATCGAGCGGCCGGGGCCGTAAATGCCGGCGAGGCGGAAAATGGCCAGCGGCTTTTCCAGGGCGGCCCAGCCATGCTCGGCGGCGACGCGGCGTTTGGTACGGGCGGAGCCGGGGTTTGGTTTGGTGTCTTCATCCACCCAGTTTCCCTGCGCGTCGCCATAAACGCCGGTGGTGGAGAGATAGCCAAGCCAGTGCGCGGGCGCGGATTTAAGCGCGGCGTGGTAGCGGGCCAACACCGGATCGCCAGTTTCATCAGGCGCTGCGGTGGAAAGAATGTGGGTGGCGGCGGCAATAGCCGGGCCGGCTTTGGCAAACGGCACCAGGGCTACCCCCGGCTCGGCCCTGGCTTCACCGCGCGTGGTGGCGCTGACCTGCCAGCCTGCTTCCACTGCCGCCCGGGCAATGGCCCGGCCGGTATAGCCAAGGCCAAAGATGAGCAGATGGTTTGCCTGCTCACCCGGCACGGCTCAACCCTTTTTGCCGAGCTTGTATTCCAACGCTTCCTCGGCGGAGGCGACGCCGCCATGGGCGGCGGA
>JAKBCD010000113.1 GCA_021808205.1 Pseudomonadota bacterium
CAAGATCGACCTGTTCTTCCAGGGCGAGTTCACTAAATTCGCTGATCTGGATACGATTCATGCGTAACGAAACATTGTGACCGCCCGGCTTGAGATCGACCTTGGCGCGATTGCCGATAATTGGCGCTATCTTGCCGGGTTGAGCAAAGGCGAGACCGCCGCCGTGGTGAAGGCCGATTCCTATGGGCTGGGTGCGGCACAGGTGGCCCCGGTGCTGGCGCAAGCGGGGTGCAAAACCTTCTTCACCGCGCATCTGGCGGAGGCAGTGGCGCTGCGCCCGCTGGTGCCGCAGGCACGGATTCTGGTGCTGAATGGGCTGGCGCCGCATGCGGCGGCGGAATTCATCGCGCATGACCTGACCCCGGCACTTGTCTCGCTGCAGGATTTGTCGGTGTGGCGGGCGGCGGCGGCCCGGTTGGAGCGCAAGCTGGCCGCGGTTCTGCATCTGGAAACCGGCATGAACCGACTGGCGCTGGGCAAGCGGGAGCTGGCGGCGCTGCATGAGGACAGAACCCAACTGGACGGTGTGGCCGTGGAGATGGTGATGACACATCTGCTGGCTGCCGATGCGCCGGAGGATGCGCGCAACCAGCGCCAGTTGCAGGATTTCCTGGCCATGGCGGCGCGGTTTCCGGGGGCAAAGCGCAGCATCGCCAATTCGCCGGGTATTTTTTTGGGCGCGGATTTCCACCTCGACCTCACCCGCCCCGGTGCGGCGCTTTACGGGCTTAATCCCAGCCCGGCCCAGCCGCACCGGATGCGCCCGGTGGTGAGGCTGAGCGCGCCGATTTTGCAGATACGCGATATCCAGCGGGGCGAAACTGTCGGCTATGGCGCCAGCTGGACAGCCCTGCGCCCAAGCCAGATCGCCACCATTGGCGTGGGCTATGCGGATGGGCTGCATCGCACGCTTTCAAACCGTGGCACGGCCTATTTTGACGATACCCCCGTTCCCCTGGTAGGCCGGGTGTCGATGGACCTCGCCATTTTCGATGTCACCGATGTGCCGGCCAATCCTGGCGACCCGCTGGTTCTGCTGGATGCGCGCCGTGGCGCGGATGAGCTGGCCGATGCGGCCGGAACCATCGGCTATGAAATTCTGACCTCTTTGGGGCGCCGCTACCAGCGGCGGTATATCAACGCATGAAGGCTCTGGATGCGGTGGCCTGGCTGGGTGCCAGTGTGCTGGCACTTGTCGAGTATATCGGCGAGCTGGGGATCTTCGCGGTCTCCGGCGTTTCCCACGTGTTCCGCCCGCCCTGGTATCCGCGCCAGCTTGGCCGGGCGTTTCTGGAGATCGGCTATTTCTCGCTGCCGGTGGTGGCACTTACCGCCTTGTTCACAGGCATGGTGCTGGCGCTGCAATCCTACACCGGTTTCTCCCGCTTTGGGGCGGAGAGCGCCATCGCCTCTGTGGTGGTGCTTTCTGTGACGCGTGAACTTGGGCCGGTGCTGGCCGGCTTGATGGTTTCAGGCCGCGCCGGGGCGGCCATCGCCGCAGAGCTTGGCACCATGCGCGTGACCGACCAGATCGACGCGCTTTCCACCCTTTCTACCGAGCCGATGAAATATCTGGTGGCCCCCCGGCTGCTGGCGGCGACCATTGCGCTGCCGCTGCTGGTGGTGCTGGCCGATATTCTGGGCGTGATGGGCGGCTATCTGGTGGGCGTTTACAAGCTGGGGTTTTCCTCCGGGGGTTATCTCAACAGCACCTTTACCAACCTGCAGACGCAAGACGTGGTCTCCGGCCTTATCAAGGCGGCGGTGTTCGGGTTCATCATCGCGCTCATGGGCTGCTTTAACGGCTACCGCTCGCGCGGTGGCGCGCAGGGCGTGGGCGCGGCCACCACCGCGGCGGTGGTTTCGGCCTCCATCCTCATCCTGGCGCTGGACTATGTTCTCACCCAGGTGCTGTTCGTCAAATGAGCAACCCGAAAATCCGCATCCGTGGCCTGAAGAAGCATTTTGGCCCGAAAAAGGTGCTGGATGGCATCGACCTTGATGTTGAGGTCGGCACCGGCATGGTCGTCATCGGCGGGTCGGGCACCGGCAAATCCGTGCTGCTGAAATCCATCCTCGGGCTGGTGACACCCGATGCGGGCAGCATCGAGATTGACGGGGTGGACGTGCTGAAAGCCCCGGCGCGCGAGGCCCGCGCCTTGCGCCAGCAGATAGGTATGCTGTTCCAGAACGGGGCGCTGTTCGATTCTCTGCCGGTCTGGGAAAATGTCACCTTCGGGTTGCTGGCGCAGAAAAAGCTGAGCCGCGCCAAGGCCAGAGACATGGCGGTGGAAATTCTGGCGCAGGTGGGGCTGGGGGCGGATGTGGCTGGGCTCTCCCCGGCGGACCTCTCCGGTGGCATGCAAAAACGCGTGGGCCTGGCCCGCGCCATCGCCGCCCGACCGGCGATCATGTTTTTCGACGAGCCGACCACCGGGCTGGACCCGATCATGGGGGCGGTGATCGACGAACTGATTGTGGATTGCGTGAAGCGGCTTGGCAGCACCTCAGTTGCCATCACCCACGACATGGCTTCCGCCCAGCGCATTGCCGACAAGGCGGCGATGCTGTTTGAGGGCAAAATCACCTGGACCGGCCCGGCTGGTGAACTGCTGACCACCTCAGACCCGGTGGTGGACCAGTTCACCCACGGCCGCGCCCATGGGCCGATCCAGATGGCGCTGCGCAAGTAGGCTCATCCGGCTCTAAAACAATGAAATAGAACGCGATATGTTCAGGTTGATGCTGCGGCATCGCCCCAAACGCGCGGCCTTCGTTTCAGGGGCTGGACGATATAGGCGCTTGCATCCCAGCGTTATAATTCCAGTTTTTTAATATCCTCCGCCCCGGCATTCCGCTTTACGGGAAAAATCCGGCACGGCAGATAGCGCGCCAGTGCGGCTTGCGTTTCTGCTGTTGGCACCGGGGCAGTCGCACTCTCATTCAGCAGAATCGCGTGAATCGAAATGCCCCGCCGCAGTAAAAATTCCGCGGTGGTGATGCAATGGCTGATGCTGCCAAGATAGGTTCCGCTCACCAGCAGCACCGGCAAATTCAAATCAGCTATCCAGTCCGCTGTCATTTTCGTTTCGGTCAGTGGTACGGCGGCCCCGCCGGCACCTTCAATCAGCGTTGGCCCCTTCGCCAGTTCCACCCGGCAGAAGCCCAGCAGCGCCGCGTAGTCGATGCTCTGCCCTTCGCGAGCGGCCGCCATGTCCGGTGAGAGCGGTGCTTTGTAGCGCCAGGGGGTGATGGCGGCGATATTTTGCGCCGTCACCTCCGCGCCCATGGCGGTTAGCAGAATGCTGGAATCAGATACCTCGCCAGGTTCGTAACCTGAAAGCAGGGGTTTGATGGCCCTGAAAGACGGATTGGCCCGCAGCAATCCGGCGGTACAGAAGGTTTTGCCGATATCGGTGCCGGTGGCCGTGACGAAATAGCTGTTCATGCAAGGCGGTTTACGCCGGTTTGTGCCGCCCTTCCATCTCGCCCTCCTTGGCGGTAGTTTGGCGGATATTGCCCCGTTGGAGTGTGCCAGAGTGCCTGAGAGCCATATCGAAATCCGCCCAAGCTGGAGCCGCGCCGATGTGCAGGCGCTGCTGGATTTGCCGTTTGCGGAGCTGATGTTCCGGGCGATGAGCGTGCACCGCGCGCATTTCGATGCCACCAAGGTGCAAATTTCCACGCTGCTTTCGATTAAAACCGGTGGCTGCCCGGAGGATTGCGGCTATTGCCCGCAGGCCGCGAATTATGAAACCGGCACCAAGGCTTCCAAGTTGATGGCGGTGGAAGCCGTGATGGCCGAGGCTCGCGCGGCGAAGGAAAAAGGGGCAGCGCGTTTTTGCATGGGGGCGGCCTGGCGCAGCCCGAAAGACCATGACCTGGATACTGTTTGCCAGATGATCGAGGGCGTGAAGGCGCTGGGCATGGAAACCTGCGTGACGCTGGGTATGCTCGACCCCTTCCAGAGCCAGAAGCTGAAGCAGGCGGGGCTGGATTATTACAACCATAACCTGGACACCTCGCCGGAATATTACGGCAAGGTGATCACCACCCGCACCTATCAGGACCGGCTGGACACGCTGGACGCCGTGCGCGACGCCGGGATCAATGTTTGCTGCGGCGGCATTGTTGGCATGGGGGAGGATGAGAGCGACCGCGCCGGGCTGATCGCAACACTGGCCAGCCTGCCCACCCCACCGGAATCCGTGCCCATCAACGCGCTGGTGGCGGTGGAAGGCACGCCGCTGGCAAACGCCGAGACAATCGACCCGATTGATTTTGTGCGTGTGGTGGCCGCCGCTCGCATCACCATGCCCAAGAGCTATGTGCGTCTTTCAGCGGGCCGGGAGAAGATGACCGACGAAACCCAGGCGCTATGTTTTCTGGCCGGGGCGAACTCCATCTTCCATGGCGAGAAGCTGCTCACCACTAAAAACGCCAGCGTGCCGCATGACGAGGCTTTGTTCGCCAAGCTGGGGCTGCAACCGGCGCACGCGTAATGCGCGCGGGGATGGTGGGGCGGCTGTGCGCCGGACATAGATGACTTGGCTGGAGGAAGGCTGGCGGCATGTCTGGCTGCCTTATGCGCAGATGCAGACAGCCCCCTTGCCAATGGCCGTGGCCCGCACGCAGGGTGCCCGCATCATCCTGGAAGATGGGCGCGAGCTGATTGACGGCATCGCCAGCTGGTGGACCGCCTGCCACGGCTATAACCACCCGGATATCCAGCAAGCCGTTGCCGACCAGCTTGAGGCCATGCCGCATGTGATGTTCGGCGGGCTGGCGAACCAACCGGCCTACAGGCTCGCCACCCGGCTGGCGGCGATGCTGCCGGGGGATTTGAACCGGGTGTTCTTTACCGATTCTGGCTCGGTGGCGGTGGAGGTGGCGATTAAAATCGCCGTGCAGTCCCGCCTTAACAAAGGCGAGCGCGGGCGGACGAAGATTTTAGCGTTCTGCGGCGGTTATCATGGCGACACGCTGGGTACGATGGCCATCTGCGACCCCGAGGAGGGGATGCACAGCCTTTATACCGGGCTGCTGCCGGAGCACCCGGTGGTGCCGTTGCCCAAGGATGAAGCCAGCATCGCGGCGTTTGAGGCGTTTCTGGAGCGCGAGCACAAAACCCTGGCCGCCATTATTGTGGAGCCGCTGGTGCAGGGCGCGGGCGGCATGGTGTTTCATGGGCCAAAGGTGCTGCAACGCCTGCGCAAGGCCGCGGATGAATATGGGCTGACGCTGATCTTCGACGAGATTTTCACCGGGTTTGGGCGCACCGGCAGCCTGTTCGCGTTTGAGCAAGCCGGGGTGGTGCCGGATATCATCACGCTCTCCAAGGCCCTCACGGGTGGCACCAGCCCGCTGGCCGTTACCATCGCCACAGACAGGTTGTTTGAGACGTTTCTGTCAGACAGCCCAATGACCGCCTTGATGCACGGGCCGACCTACATGGCCCATGCGCTGGGCTGTGCGGCGGCCAATGCCTCGTTGGATATCTTCGAGTCGGAGCCGCGTTTGGCACAGGTGGCGGCGATTTCAGCGCAGATGGCGAAGGAGCTGGAACCTTGCCGGAGGCTGCCGGGGGTGAAGGATGTGCGGGTGATGGGTGCCATCGGCGTGGTGCAGATGCACGAGATTACAAACCCGGCTGGCTTGCGGCAAAAATTCCTCAAAGAGGGTGTCTGGATCAGGCCATTCCGGGACATTGTGTATCTCACGCCGGCTTTCACCGTATCGCCGGAGGAACTTTCACGCCTTACCGGGGCGATTCGACGCGTCTTGACCACACCTTAACAAATTGCAACCTATGCGGGAACATGCCCCGTCCAGCCCGCGAGCTTCTACACCCTGATTGCCGGCTGAAACCCGCCTGGGCGGTTTTTGACCGCGGCTGGTATCTGCACCATTACTCGGAGGCGAGAGCGCTGTGCGCGGATGCGGCGCCCGAGTCGGCGCTGGATTATTATCTGCGCGTGGGGGCTGGGCAGGGGCATAGCCCCTCCGCCTTGTTCGACGAGGTTTATTACCTGAACCGCAACCCGGATGTGGCGGAGCTGGTGCGGGAAGGGCATTACGCCTCGGGGTTCGATCATTATTGCGTTCATGGCTGGCGCGGTGTTTCGCCGCATTGGCTGTTCGACGATGGGCTTTATGCCGAGCTGTATGATGACATGACGCTTGAGAATCTCGAGCTGCATGGCTGTTACGGGCGCTATGACCATTATCTGAAATCTGGCCAGAGGGAGCGGCGGATCGGCCAGTTTCTGTTCAATGCGCCATTCTACCGCGCCCAGGCGCTGGCTTCTGGGGTAACGGAAGGCGAGATCGATGGGCCGGGGCCGTATGCGCATTTCCTCGCCTGCCTCGGCTCCGGGCGGGACGAACTGCCACCTTCGATTTATTTCGATCCCGCCTGGTATGTTGCGTATCACCCGGCGGCGAAGGCGGATATTTTGCGCGGGCAATATGTGGCGGCGATCCATCATTACCTCACCAACGCCACGCCGGAATTGTT
>JAKBCD010000114.1 GCA_021808205.1 Pseudomonadota bacterium
GGCTGAAGTGCGGCTGGCATTGGTGGCAGCGTACCTGGCTGGCCTGCTCACACAACGACCCATCGAACTTGCGCAGCATGTGCCCGTCGGCAGCGCAGATGGCCATGAACTCATGCGCCGTGAACACAATCCGCGCCTCGGGCAAAATTTTACGGGTCAGTGTCAGGTAGTCTATCCCGTAGGCCATGAAGTGATGAAAATGCACCACATCCGGGCCGATGCGCCTCAGAAACCCGGCGAATGCCTCCGCCTGCAATGGCAGGGTCAATTTATGCCAATTGTAATCGTAATCATGTGAGAGGAACAGAAACTCGTTCTCGCGCTGGTCAAACCCGGTGATGCGCGCACCGCTTTTGAACATGGCTGGCGAGTTATAATCCGCCGAGCAAAGCAACACCGGCTCCACGCCCGGCACGGCCTTCAACCCCTGGAACAGCTCGTGCGCCATTTGCTGCGAGCCGCCGCGCACCAGCTCCGGGTGATACATGGCGACGATGAGAACCTTCATGGTATCGCCCCCGCCAGCGCCGGATGCGTGGGCACGGGGCCAAGCAGCGCCGCCTGCACCGGCTCCAGCCAGCTATGGGTGAACAGCCAGCGGTTCACCACCACGGCACCCTCATGCACCGGCTGGCGCTGGCTACCCTTGCCCTCCAGATGATACAGCCGCAAATCCGCGAGCCAGGCGGGGCGTCCGGCCTCCAGGCTGCGCAGGCATAAATCAGCATCCTCGTAATGACCGAAGACATAATCTTGTGAAAATCCTTCCAGCTCCTCAAACCAGGCACTACTCATGGAGATAAACGCGCCAGACACCGCCGGTACGGCACGCGGGCGCAGCAATGGCGCATCCTCGGGTGGCGCGCCCTTGCCATAATGCTCCACGCGCAGCACCGTCTCATCCTCTTTCTGCCCCATCGTGAAGCCAGGCATCGTATCCGCTTCGAAATACATGCCCGCGTGCATCAGCGACCCATCGCTGTAATAAAGCGCCGCGCCGAAAATATCCGTGCGCGCGGCTGGCAATTCCTCAACCTGCGCCAGATGGCGGCGGGCGAAGTCCGGCTCTTTTGGAAACACATCCGGGTTCATGAACACCAGCCGCCTTGCCCGCGCATGTGCGGCACCCAGATTGTTCGCCGCGGCAAACCCGGCGTTGGCTTCCAGCAGGATCAGCGTGATGTCGAGCCCATAGGCAAGCTGCGCGATGGCGGCTTCCTTGAGCAAAGTTTCCGTCAGCCCCCGGCTGTTGCAGACATAGATGAACTCGTAGTCCTGCGCCTCCGCCTGCCTTGCAAACAGCGCCTGCTGCAAGGCCAGATAATTCGGTTTGCCGTAGAGGCACACAATCACGGAGGCTTTGGGCGTCCGCCCACTCTGGTGGAAACGTTGAATGTAAGGCGCGCTCACCGCCTTGCGGGTCAGCATCTGACTGAAATCAACTAGCTGCGCGCCGATGGCCCGGCGGATCGACGCAACCGCATTGAAATAGGCAACACCAGGGTAGCGCGCGCCCGCCAGATGGTTCAGCACCGCGCTCTGCACCGCCAGATCGTCCTGCAGCTCGATATTGACGATCAGGATCAGCTCCGCGCCGGATTTCAGCCGCATCACCACATTGCATTTGCCAGTGGGCAGGCGCCGCCCGGCGTAAATGAACCCCCAGAAGCCCAGTGCGTGCGGCATGGCAAGCTTGGCGACCTGATCAGCATCTGGCCTGCACACCCGCGCCAGGCTGGCGGCGGAAAACGCGATCGACCAGCCCGCCACGTAAAGCTCTACACTGTCCAGCCGGTCCAGTGAATCGTTCACCCATCCGGCAACAAACAAACCGCCCTCGCCGGAAAGCGTGATTGTATCCACCGCGCCCAGCGGCGTATGCGGCGCTTCGCCGGTACTGCCCGGCCGGGCAGTAATGATGATCTTATCGCGCGGCAAATCCCGCGGCGCCATGGCCAACCTGCCTTCGGCGCGGCCATAATGCTCGTAATGCTCCCGTGCGGAGCTGAACTTGCCTTCCGCTACCGCCACCAAAACATCAGGGTTCAGGCGCAGATAGGTTTCTTCATCGAATTCCGGCAGCGGCGCGGGCGGCGCTTTTCCAGCCTTGCCCGTCGTTGCGTTATTCATGCCACCCTCCACAAAGCCGCGCCCGCATCAGCCCAGACGCTAACTTTATAGCGTATCCGGTACAAGCCTGGGCCTTATTGTTTGGGCCGCTTCACCTCGTTTAGAAACCCGCCAACATCGCCGGCTATGTTGAACGTGAAATCACACGGCAAAATCGAGCCACGCTCCACCGGGTAGTGCAGGCCGCTTAGCGCCAGATAAATACCTCCGGGCGCCAGCGTAATCGTCTGCTTGGCCGGAATCACAAGCTGGGTCATGGGTTTGCCGTCCTTGCCCATCAGCACCGTGGTGTCGGCGTCCGGGCAGCTCCAGGCGTTCAGCACATCCGGGGTCGAACCATCATTATGGATCTGGATAAACCCTTGGGTGCTGTTTTGTTTGCCGATGGCCTGCCAGACAGTTCCATGATCCACGCGAATATTCATAACGGGCGTGGTGGTGGCGGCAAAAGCGGAGGCAGCGCCAAGCAGCAAGGGAGCAGCCAGCAGCAGGTTACGAAGCTTCATGCAAGACTTTCATATTTCTCAAGTTGCCAGGACCGGGGTTCTTTTGCCGCGATTGCGTACCATTCGGCAACCAGCGGGTGCGCCCGCACGGCGTCGCAATAGGCTTTCGCACCCGCCGAGAGCGGCGGCGCATAGGTGAGCAGGCGCGCCACCACCGGGGCATACATCGCATCCGCCGCGTTAAACGCCGCACCGAACAGATACGGCCCATCCGCGCCAAACTGCGCCCGGGTTTGGTCCCATATCACCTCTATCCGCGCGATATCAGCCAGGCTTTCCGGGTTCTGCCCCAGCCCAGCGTAGTCCCGGCCCAGATTCATCGGCATCGCCATACGCAAGCCTCTAAACCCGGAATGCATCTCCGCGGCGATGGACCGCGCCCGCGCCTTCGCCACACGCCCGGCGGGCCACAAGGCCGGGCTTATGTCCGCGCAATATTCCGCGATGGCGAGGCTCTCCCACACCTTCGCGCCATCATGCTCCAGGTATGGCACAAGGCCGCTAGGGGAAATTTTCTTCACCTCGGGCGAATCTCCTCCCGCCAGCGGCACAAAAACCTCCTCCGCCTGCAAACCGGCAAGCCGCACCAGCAGCCAGCCGCGTAAAGACCAAGACGAATACCGCGCCGTACCCAGATAAAGCTTTGCCGCCATGCCATACCTCCGCGCGGCACTATAGCCCCGGCGCCGCGCCGCATGATAGAGGCGAGCATGGCGCGGATCGCAACGCAATGGGCCGGGCTGCGGCTAAACCGGCCGCTGGTGATGGGGATTTTGAACGTCACCCCGGATTCATTTTCCGATGCCGGGCGGCATTTCAGCCCACAGGCCGCCATTGCGGCGGGTCGGCGGATGCGCACCGAAGGGGCGGATATTCTGGACATTGGCGGAGAAAGCACCCGCCCTGGCGCCACCCCCGTTTCAGCCGATACTGAAATCGAGCGGATTACGCCCGTCATCCGCGCGCTCTCCGCCGAGGGTGCCGTCATCTCCATCGACACGCGCAACGCCACAACCATGGCGGCCGGGCTGGATGCCGGGGCGCGCATCATAAACGATGTCTCTGCCCTGCGGCACGACCCCGCCGCCTTAAAACTGGCAGCAGGGCGCGCCTGCCCGGTGGTGCTGATGCATATGCGCGGCACCCCGGAAACCATGAACAGCCTCGCCGAATATGATGACGTGGCGGATGAGGTGACAACCGAACTCACCACCCTGCGGGATGCAGCGCTGGCCGCGGGCGTGCGGCCTGAAAATATCTGCCTGGATCCCGGCTTGGGCTTCGCCAAGCGCGGCGCGCAGAACATCGCCCTGCTGCGAGCCACAAACCGGCTGGCGGCGCTGGGCCACCCGTTGCTCATCGGCCTCTCGCGCAAACATTTCCTGGGCGAGATCTCCGGCGAGACGCAGCCTGAAAACCGTGACCCGGAGAGCCTGGCGGGCGCGATCTATGCCTGCGCGCACGGGGCGCATATATTGCGGGTGCATGATGTGGCCGGAACCGTGAAAGCCCTGCGGGTTTGGCAAAGATTGACTGAGAGAGACGATGGATAAAAAGCCCCACCGCCGCCTGTTCGGCACAGACGGGATTCGCGGCACCGCCAACACCGCGCCAATGACGGCTGAGGTGGCCCTCAAGCTTGGCCAGGCTGCCGGGCTGCTGTTCACCCGGGGCGAGCACAGGCACCGCGTGATCATCGGCAAGGATACCCGGCTTTCCGGCTATATGCTGGAGCCGGCCCTCACGGCGGGCTTCATCTCGGCGGGCATGAACGTAACCCTGGCCGGGCCGCTGCCAACGCCCGCCATTGCCATGCTCACCCGCTCCCTGCGGGCGGATTTGGGCGTCGTCATCTCCGCCTCGCACAACCCTTATGAGGATAACGGCATCAAGCTGTTCGGCCCGGATGGCGCGAAACTTTCCGACGCGGCGGAGGCCGAGATCGAGGCGCTGATGGCCGAAGACCTCTCGGCCCGCATGGCGCCCTCCGCCAAACTCGGCCGCGCCTCGCGCCTGGTGGATGCCGCCGGGCGCTATGTGGAGGCGGCGAAATTCTCCCTGCCCCGCGGCCTACGGCTGGATGGATTGCGGATTGTACTGGATTGCGCCCATGGCGCCGCCTACCGTGTCGCCCCCGCAGCGCTTTACGAGCTGGGCGCGGAAGTGATTTCCCTCGGCGTCAGCCCGGATGGGTTCAACATCAACCGTGAAGCAGGCTCTACCGCGCCGCGCGCGCTGTGCGAAGCGGTGCTGGAACATGGCGCGGATATCGGCATCGCGCTGGATGGCGACGCCGACCGGGTGATCATCGCCGATGAGCGTGGCGAGATTATCGATGGCGACCAGATTCTGGGCCTCATCGCGCGGGATATGGCAGAGGCGGGGCAATTGCGCGGCGGCGGCATCGTCGCCACGGTCATGAGCAATCTGGGGCTGGAACGCTTTCTGGGTAAGCTTGGCCTTTCCCTTATCCGCACCAAGGTGGGCGACCGTTACGTGGCCGAGGCGATGCGCGCCGAAGGGTTTAACCTCGGCGGCGAGCAATCCGGCCATGTCATCCTCTCGGATTTCGCCACCACGGGAGACGGGCTGGTGGCAGCTCTGCAAGTGCTCTCAGTGCTGGTGCGCTCCGGCAAGCGCGCCTCGGAAGCCTGCCGGGTATTCAGCCCGCTGCCGCAGTTGTTGCGCAACGTGCGCTATCGCGGCGCCTCACCCCTGGCGCTGCCGCATATCCAAACCTCCATCGAGGCCGCCGCCGCGCGGCTGGCGGGCACCGGGCGCGTGCTGATCCGCCCTTCCGGCACCGAGCCCTTGATCCGCGTGATGGCGGAGGGGGAGGATCACGGGCTGATCGAGGACATCGTCGATGGCCTCTGCGTTGAAATTGCCGCCGCCACCGCGCGGGCCGCTGAATGAGCAAGCCCATGGTTGCGCGCGTGCTCACCATCGCGGGGTCTGATTCCGGCGGCGGCGCTGGAATCGAAGCTGATCTCAAAACCATCTCGGCGCTGGGCGGCTATGGCTGCACCACCATCACCGGGCTTACCGCGCAGAACACGCTGGGGGTGAGAGCCGTTCACCCGGTGCCGGCGGATTTCGTGGTGCTTTGCCTGCGTGCCGTGCTGGAAGATATCGGCGTGGATGCGATCAAGCTTGGCATGTTGACCAGCGAGGCGATCATCCGCGCCGTGGCCGCCAACCTCCCGGGGGACGTGCCAGTGGTGCTGGACCCGGTGATGGTTTCCACCTCCGGCGCCGCACTGCTGCCGGATGGCGCTGTCGCCGCGCTGATCTCGGCGCTGATTCCCAAAGCCGCACTCATCACGCCCAATCTGCCGGAGGCCGCGAAGATCACCGGGATGCCGGTGGAGACCGAGGCGCAGCGGATTGCGGCCGGGTACCGGCTGCTGGAGATGGGGGCAAAGGCGGCCCTGGTGAAAGGCGGGCACGGCAACGAGGCAGAGCTGACAGACCTGCTGATCACACCCGGGCGTGTGGTGGCCATCACCCTGCCGCGCATTGAAAGCCGCAACACCCACGGCACCGGCTGCACCATGTCCTCGGCCATCGCCACCAGCCTGGCGCAAGGGCTGGGGCTGGAAGCCGCGGCGCGAAGAGCGCGGGACTATCTGCAAGCCGCCATCGCCACCGCGCCGGGTATTGGCGCCGGGCATGGGCCGGTAAACCATCTGGTATGGCAGTCAGGGGGTTGACCTGAACGCCGCCCCGGCCTGAGCTACACAGGACGCCGTTCGCGAATCGGAGGCAACATGTCCTGGCTGCACAATCCGCTCACCGGCCCGGAAGGCGGGGCCGAGCTGGTCATCACCCCGATCACCCATGACATTGGCGGTTTGCG
>JAKBCD010000115.1 GCA_021808205.1 Pseudomonadota bacterium
CGGAGGCAAGATGTCCTGGCTGCATAATCCGCTCGTTGGCCCGGAGGGCGGGGTAGAGCTGGTCCTTACCCCGATGACCCATGATATCGGCAGCCTGCGCGTGCGCCGTGCCCTGCCACACGCCAAGCGCCGCATGGTGGGGCCGTTCGTGTTCCTGGACCATATCGGCCCCGCGGCATTCGAGCCCGGCCATGGCCTGGATGTGCGCCCGCACCCGCATATCGGGCTGGCCACCATCACCTATCTCATGCAGGGCCGCATCCACCACCGGGATAATCTGGGAAGCGCTCAGGAGATCCGCCCCGGTGAAGTGAACTGGATGACCGCCGGGCGCGGCATCGCCCATTCTGAACGCACGCCACCGGCAGAGCGGGAAGCAGGGCAGGCCATGCTCGGCATCCAGAGCTGGGTGGCACTGCCGAAAGACGCCGAAGAGGTGGAGCCGGGCTTCTTTCACCATGCCGGCGCCAGCCTACCGCAGCTTGAGGATGACGGAATCGTCGCGCGAATCATCGCCGGGCATGCTTATGGCTCTGCCTCGCCGGTGCAGGTGTTTTCCGGCACGCTCTATGTCGATGCCAGCCTTGCCGCCGGCTCGGCTCTGCCCTTGCCGGATGAGCACGAGGAACGCTCGGTGCAGATCGTGTCCGGCGAAATTGAGATCGCCGGGGAGCGGTTTGGCGAAGGGCAGTTGCTCGTCTTCCGCCCTGGCGATGCGATTACCATACGGGCCCTCAGCAATAGCCGGCTGATGCTGCTGGGCGGCGACCCGCTGGACGGACCACGCCACATCTGGTGGAATTTCGTCAGCTCTTCACAAGAGCGTATCGAGCAGGCCAAAGAGGACTGGGCGCAGCGCCGCTTCGGGCCGGTGGCAGGCGACGAACAGGAATTCATTCCGCTGCCGGGCGGCAAGCCGGCAGGCGTTTAAGGAGAGGCATATGAGCGAGAGCATAACCGTTACCGTTACCCGGCAGGAGGATTACCGGTTCCTCGTTGAATTCGGGCCGCAATACGCAACAATGATCGCGGATGAACCCATGCCCATCGGGGTGGATTCGGGGCCTTCGCCGCAGCATCTGCTGGCGGCCTCCATCGCCAATTGCCTCTGCGCCAGCCTCACCTTCGCCTGCCGGAAATACCATGAAGACCCCGGCGAATTCTCTGCCACCGTCAAATGCGAGATCGGCCGCAACGAGAACAACCGGCTACGGGTTTTGAATCTTGATGTCCGCATCACCCTCAACGGCCCCCCGGAAGCAGTGCCGCATCTGGCCCGCGCGCTGGCGAGCTTCGAGGATTTCTGCACGGTGACGGAAAGCGTGCGGCACGGCATCCATGTGGATGTAGGCGTATTCGGGCCGGATGGTGCGAAGCTGCATTAGAATACGATGACTTCAGGTTCGCTCGGTTTGCGCGTGAACCTGAAGTCTGAATCGCCCTTTATCTCATAGTTTTAGAGGCGGATTCAGATTTTAGAGCGGATCGCGCCGTGATTCGATCTAAAATCATCCGGCTCTAGAGCCTGGGTTTGAATTCTGCGGCGGCCGGGCTAAAGAGGCATGGCCCCGCAACGGGCAATGCGTTTCGAGATGTCTCCGTAGCTCAGCAGGATAGAGCACCAGATTCCTAATCTGGGGGCCGTGGGTTCGAATCCCGCCGGGGACATACCCTTTCCCAGACATCACGGTAAAATGCGGATTTTCGCCCAACGCCTGTTCGATGGTAAATGTTTCACCGGCCCCGCCACCGTCGAGGTCGCGGCGGGGCGCATTGTCGCGGTGCTGCCGGGAGAAGCCGGCGCGGACGTGCATCTTGCCCATGGCGTGCTGGGGCCGGGGCTGATCGACCTGCACAATAACGGTGCCTTCGGGGTGGATTGCGCCACCGCCACGCCAGATGAGTGGGACAGCTTTGCGGAAAAGCTCGCCGCACGCGGCGTAACATCCGTACTACCCACCATCATCACCGCCCCGCTGGCCGAAATTGCGCAAGCTGCTACGCGGCTGAGGGCAGCCATGCAACGCCATCCGGGACTTCTGGGTCTGCATCTGGAAGGCCCGTTCCTCGCCCCTTCTAAACGCGGCGCCCACAGAGAAGATTGGCTGCGCCTGCCCGATGATACCACCCTTAACGAATTGCTGGACGGCCCGGCGGCGGAAATGCTGCGGCTCGTCACCCTGGCGCCGGAGCTGCCGCACGCCCTGGACGCCATCGCCCGCCTCACCCGCGCGGGCATTCTTGTCGCGCTCGGCCACACAGCGGCCGATGCAACACAGATGCGCGCCGGGGTGAATGCCGGGGCGCGGCTCGTCACGCATCTGTTCAACGCGCAATCCCAACTCGGCCACCGGGCGCCGGGCGCGCCGGGGGTGGCGCTGACCGATGCGCGCATAGCCCCCTGCGCGATCGTGGACGGGGTGCATGTGGACCCGGTTTTGCTGCAGATCGCCTTTGCCGCCTGTCCCCGCGCCATCGCGGTGACGGATTCCATCGCCCTGGCCGGGTTGGAACCCGGCGTCACGCTGGATTTTGGCGGCGCGCCCGCCATGCTGGGGGCGGACGGCGTGGGCCACCGGGCAGATGGCACCATCGCAGGGGCGGCCATTACTTTGGATGAAGGGGTGCGCCGGATGATCTCTTTCGGCATTGCGCCGGAAGTGGCGCTTGCCGCCGCAACCTCCCGCCCCGCCGCGGCGCTGGGGCTGGATGCCGGGCGCATTGCGCCAGGAGCGTCGGCGGACCTCGTCTGGTGGTCAGATGATTTCCACGCCCTGCAGGTTTGGCAAGCGGGCATTGCGGCCCCTGCCCGCAACCCCCGCGGCACCGAGACCCCCCGTACCGCGTTGATGGACCTGGAAGCGCGCGGCACGGAGGAAATCGTGAGCCTGTTTCTGGGCCAGGAGGCGGCGGCGCAGCGCGCGCTTGCAGCCGCATCCCCTGCTCTTGCCAGGTTGATAGATACTGTGGCTGCCAGAATCCAGGCGGGCGGGCGGCTGTTCTATGCCGGGGCCGGCACCTCCGGGCGGCTGAGCTTGCTCGATGCGGTGGAATGCCGCCCTACTTTCGGGGTGGAGCCGGGCTTGATTATCCCATTGCTGGCGGGTGGGCCAAATGCCTTTATCCAGGCCGAAGAAGGGGCCGAGGATAACGAGGCCGCCGCCCGCGCCGCTTTGCACGAGCACGGCTTCACGGCGCGGGACACGCTGGTGGGTATCGCCGCCTCGGGTAGCACGCCCTTTACCTTGGCGGCTTTGCGCCATGCAGCGGGGCTGGGTGGGTTGACAGGCGCGATTGTGAACAACCACGGCAGCGCCATGGCGAAAGCGGCGGATATCGCGGTAGAGATCCTCTCTGGTCCGGAAATCATCGCCGGCTCCACCCGGCTTTCCGCCGGCTCAACCGAGAAGATCGCCCTTAACATCCTGTCCTCGGCGGTGATGATCCGCCTCGGCAAAACCTTCGGCCCGTTCATGGTGGATATGCGCGCCAGCAACGCCAAGCTGCGCCAACGGGCGTTGCGCATGGTGATGGCACTGACGGATGCCGATGAACGCACAGCCAACCTTGAACTGGAGGCTTGCGGAATGCATGTTAAACTTGCTGTACTGGCCCTCAGGCTTGGGCTGCCGCCGGAGGCAGCCCAAGAGAGGCTGGCGGCGGCACGTGGTTCGCTGCGGCGGGCTTTGGTGAAGGCAATCGTCTGACGGGACGAAGATATTGGCCAGGGATATGATTGGGTTGGCACGAAAGGCAGACGATTTCATCATCGACCGGGTGCTGCAGCCGGGGGTTGACCGGGCTGAGTGGTGGTTTGGCGTGCAGGTATTCACCCTGGCCCGCATCTGCACCGGGGCCGGCGCGTTGGCCGGGCTGTTTTGGGTGCATCTGTTCGACCGGCCTTATTCCGTGGATTTCTTCGAAGACATGCTGTGCCTCGGCATCATGGCCGGGGCGGCCTATATGCAGATCAACACCCAGCAGGCGCGCGGCGCGCGCCATGCGCGGGTGGCTCCAGCGGTGCGGCTGAGCGGCTTGCTTTGGCGCACGCTCTGGCTGCTGGACTTGGTGTTGTTTCCCACTCAATGGCCACTGGAGGCGCATGCCCAGCTTATCTGGAATTTTGCCTGGACATTACTGCTGGTGCTGCCCTACTGGCTGATCTGCTGCCACGAGGCACCACCTCGGGAATATTTGGGCGAGCTGCGCCACGCCACTATTCCACTGCGCTGATACCAGATGACCAGCAACAGGTTGCCGCGGGAGCCTCACCACGATGGGACCTGAGGTTGGCAATGTTAACACGCAAGCCGCCACCCCCCCCGTAAGCGCGGATGTGGTGGTGATTGGCGGCGGCATCATTGGCGTCTGCACCGCCTGGAGCTTGGCGCAAAAGGGTGCCCGGGTGGTGCTGTGCGAGAAAGGCCGCATCGCCGCCGAGCAATCCAGCCGGAACTGGGGCTGGGTGCGCGTGCAGGGGCGCGATGTGCGCGAATTGCCGCTGATGTTGGAGTCTCAGAAACTCTGGCACCGGATGAACGAGCTTACCGGCGAGGAGACCGGGTTCCGGGTCTGCGGCATCGCCTATCTCAACACCACCGAAAAAGAACAGCGTACGCGTGTAGCCTGGGCGGCCAAGGCCGTGCCACTGGGCGCTACCGCCACGGTTCTGGACACCGCGGGTGCCGCGGGCCTGTTGCCTGGAACCACGCAGCGCTTTACCGGCGCGCTTTACACAGAAAGCGACGCCCGGGCCGAACCCCAGCTTGCCACCCCCGCCATGGCTCGCGCCGCGCTGGCGCAGGGTGTGTTGATTTTACAAAATTGCGCCGTGCGCGGGTTACAGCGTGAAGCCGGAAAAATCACCGCCGTGGAAACCGAGCATGGCCGCATTGGCTGCACGAAAGTGGTTCTGGCGGGCGGCGCGTGGTCGCGCCTGTTCTGCCGCAAGCATGGCGTTGAGCTGCCCCAACTCAAAGTGCGCTCCTCGGTGCTGCGCACAGAGCCTCTGGACGGGCCGGAACTTTCCGCGTCCACGCGCCATTACGCCTTTCGCAAGCGGCTGGATGGCGGCTACACCATCGCCAATGGCTGGATCTCCTCGCCCGAGATAACGCCCGACGCATTCAGGTTGTTTTTCAAATTCTTGCCGGAGTTTCTCTCGGAGCGGGACTACCTGCGCCCGCATCTGTCCAGTCAATTCCTACGAGAATGGCAACAAAAGCGGGATTATCTCACGGGCCGCGCTGTCCCGTTCGAGCAGGAACGCACCCTGGACCCTGCGCCTCAGAGGCGCGGGCTGCGCCAGGCTATGCAGGAGCTGGCGCGGGATGTTCCCGCCTTCGCCGGGGCCAAGGTGGCGCAAAGCTGGGCGGGGTTCATCGACGGCACGCCAGATGCCATCCCGGTGATCTCGAAGGTGGAGACACAGCCGGGCTTCTACATCGCCACTGGGTTTTCCGGTCATGGTTTTGGCATCGGCCCCGGCGCGGGACGGCTGATGGCGGATATCGTGGCGGGAGATGCGCCCATCGTCGATCCGGCGGCGTTCCGGCTGGGGCGGTTTTCTCTATAGGGTCAAATCATTTTGGATCGAATCAGAAGGTGATCCGAACCCAAAGCTGAGTCCGCCTCTAAACAATGAGATAGAGGGCGATTCAGACTCCAGGCTCGCTCGCAAAATGAGCGAACCTGAAGTCATCGCGCTCTGGCTTCACCTTTACGAATATTCGCAATCACCTGAATTGAGTCTTTCGGATCAACTCAGGTGATTATTGCTCTAACACGAGATGCACCGGCAGCCCGGTGCGCCGCTTTACCCGGTAGGGCTCCTGGGACCAGAACATGCCAGCAAAAAACTGGTGCCGGGGGGCATCTGCCGCCATTACAATTGCGCTGCAGCCCAGGCGGGCGGCTTCCGCGGCGATACGCTTGGACGGGTTGCGCGTCGCAAGCACATTGCCGCTAGCCTCCACCCCAAGCGCCTCCAATTTGGCGATTGCGGCGGCAACATTGTCACGCTGCTGGGCCCATTCCTGTTTCGACGGCAACAGCCAGGGGTTAGGAAAACCCAAAGCCACTCCCCAGATCCGCGCGATGGCAAGGATTTTAACTGTCTCGCCCCGGCCTGCCAATGCTGCCGCTTGCGCAATGGCAGGCCGGCTGAACGCCCTTCCCTCGGAGGCGAGAAGAATATTACTCACCCGCAGCTTGGATCTGTTGCTCCAGAGCGCTCATCCGGGGATTTTCGATATAGGTGCGGTACCAGTAGAATGGCAGGTAGGCGAACAACACCGCCCAGCCCAGCCAGTAATAAATCCGCGCGCCACCCATACCCGAATAGACATACCCGCCATATGACCAGACGACGAGATAGAACGCCGCCATGGCCAGTGCCACCCATTTCATGAATTCGGGCAATTTATAGGGCCGCGGCATGTCTTTT
>JAKBCD010000116.1 GCA_021808205.1 Pseudomonadota bacterium
GGCGCGCCGGATATCTGGAATTCCGACGCTGACGCCCTGGCCTCCATGGCGAATTATCTGGCCAAGGCCGGATGGCAGGCGGATCAACCATCCTCCGAGCCGGTGTTCGCCCCCGCCAATCTCAACATCGCGATGACCGGACGTGAGAACGTTCAAACAATCGCTTACTGGCAGCAACTGGGCGTGCAACGCCTGCCGGGTGCAGAGCCTTTGCCGCCAAACATGCCAGCCGCCCTGCTGCTGCCCGATGGCGCTGGCGGCCAAGCGTTTCTGGTCTACCAGAACTTCACCGCCATCCGCCGCTATAATCCGTCTGATTACTATGCGCTGGCCGTTGGCGCGCTGGGGCGGATGATCCTGGCATGATCAACCGGCTTATCCTCGCCCTTTGCGCCGCCCTGGCAGGCTGTGTTCCGCATGGTCCGCCACCGCCACCGCCGGGGCCGGTCACCTACACCATCGGCAACCCGTATCAGGTGGGCGGCGAATGGCGCTACCCGCGAGAGTTTGGCAGTTACGATGAAACAGGGCTGGGCGTCATCGAGCATGACAGCAACGCCTACACCGCCGATAACGAGCTTTACGACCCCGACGGCTTGATGGCCGCCAGCCCGGTATTGCCGCTGCCCAGCATTGTCACCATTACAAATTTGGTAAATGGCTATTCTGTGCAGGTGCGGGTGAATGAGCGCGGGCCGAATATCCCCGGCCGCCTTATCGCCGTCACCCCGCATGTGGCGCAATTGCTCAACTTCCCCTCCGGCGGGGTGGTCGAGGTTGAGGTGAAGCTGGACAGCCAGGCAAGTGCCGCCCTGCAAGGCGAGCTTGGCGCCGGGCCCAAGCTCGCCGCCGCACCGGTGGCGGGCATCACCGCGCAAAGCCTGGCAGCCCCCGGCTCCGGCGGTGCAACAGGTGCGGCCGAGCAGATCGTGAACACAAATATCCCTGGCCAGCAAAACGCCGCCCCGCAGCTTTCCGGCCAGGTAAGCGTTACCACCCCCGCACCTGGGCCGCTCTGGGTGCAGATTGCGGGCTTTGGCAGCGAGGGTGATGCCGCACGCACAATCGCCCGGCTTTACGGCATGCCCGCGCAGATCGTACCGGTGTTCGGCGGCGACCGCACATTATGGGCGGTGAATGCCGGGCCGTATCACTCCGTGGAGGCCGCAGACCAGGCCTTGCAGCAGGTTCTGCAAACCGGCATCGCCGGGCCTGAAATCGTCGTGCGGTAAAAATTGCCTGGGCAAGGATTTTTCATCACGCTGGAAGGCGGGGAGGGGGCGGGTAAGTCCACCGCCGCCGCCGGGCTTGCCGAGGCATTGCGCGCTGAAGGGCAGGTCGTGCTGCTCACCCGCGAACCGGGCGGCACCAAGGGGGCGGAGGCGATCCGCGCCTTACTGATGAACCAGGAGCTTCCGCTGGACCCGCTGGCCCAGACCATGCTGCATTTTGCCGCCCGCATCGACCATGTGAACCGCGTCATCCGCCCGGCATTGGCGCGCGGCGTCATCGTCATCTGCGACAGGTTTCACGACTCCACCATGGCCTATCAGGCCTATGGCCAAGGCGTGCCGCAGGCGGATATTGCAGCGCTCATCCAGCTCACGGGCATAATGCCAAACCTTACATTTCTACTTCAACTTCATGAAAATGAAGCAAAAAACCGCCTAGCCGCCCGCGCCAGCGGCACCGACCGCTACGAGGCGATGGATGCCGCGTTTTTCGCCCGTGTGCGGGAAGGCTTTGCCGCCATCGCCCGGGCGGAGCCGGAACGCTTCGCGGTCATCAACGCCAGCCCGGCTCCGGCGGTGGTGGTGGCCTCCATGCGCCAAGCGTTGCGCGCGCGGGCAGGGCGCTGATGCCGCCAGCCCCCCGCGCCAACCCGCATTTTCGCGGCCATGAGGAGGCGGTAAATGCGCTGCATCACGCCGCCATGTCTGGCCGTCTGCATCATGGCTGGCTGTTGGCCGGGCCGCCGGGCATCGGCAAGGCCACGCTCGCTTACCGCTTCAGCCGCTGGCTGCTGGCGGGCGGGCAAACGCCTGATCTCGCCGTGCCGGAAACCCATGGCGTGTTCCGCCGCGTCGCCGCAAACACCCACCCGGATTTTTTCACCGTCGAACGCCGGGTGAATGAAAAAACCGAGAAATTGCAAGGCGAGATCGTCATCAAAACCGTGCAGGAGGCCAGCGCCTTCATGCGCTTAACGCCTGCCGAAGGCGGCTGGCGCGTGGTGGTGGTGGATGGCGCCGAGGATATGAACCCCAACGCCGCCAACGCGCTGTTGAAATTGCTAGAGGAACCACCGCCCCGTGCCATTCTGCTGCTGGTGAGTGCCGCCCCCGGCAGGCTGCTGCCCACCATCCGCAGCCGCTGCCGCGTATTGCCGATGTCGCCGCTGCCAGAAGCCCCCATGCGCGCCTTGCTGGCGGAGTATACGCCGGACATTGACGCAACCCGAATGATCGAGCTTTCCGAAGGCAGCATCGGCAACGCGCTCACCCTGGCGGAGAGCGATGGCATGGCCCTGGCGGCCCTGGTGGATGAAGCCCTGGACGCAAAAGTGAGCCCCGCCCGCGCCCAAACCATCGCGGATAACGTGGCCCGCAGCGTCGAGGGCACCGACAAATTTGAGCTATTCTTCTCCCTGTTGCGCACGCGCCTGGCCGCCCGCACCCGCGCCGCCGCCCGGGCGGGCGCCACGCATCTCAACCATAACGTCACGCTCTGGCAGGATTTTGGAAAACTGGAGCGCGAAGTGTTAGGATTGAACCTGGATAAGCGCGCCGCCATCGTCCTGGCGCTGGAACAACTGCACAGATCATGACCAAGACGAAGTTTTATGTCACCACGCCGATTTACTATGTAAACGGCGCGCCGCATCTCGGCCACGCCTACACCTCCACCGCGGCGGATGTGCTGGCCCGCTGGCACCGTCTGGAAGGTGATGACGTGTTTTTCCTGACCGGCACAGACGAGCACGGCCAGAAGGTTGAAGCCGCTGCCCTGGCCGCCGGCATCGCGCCGCAGGAATTCGCGGATCGGGTTTCGGCGGATTTCGAGGATATGGCGAAGGCGATGAACATCTCCAATAATGATTTCATCCGCACCACCTCCGCCCACCACAAGCAGGCTTGCCAGGCCATCTGGAAAAAGCTTGAGGAAAACGGCTTCATCTATCTCGGCGCTTATGAGGGCTGGTACGCGGTGCGCGACGAAGCCTTTTACGACGAGAGCGAAACCGCGCTGAAGCCGGACGGCAGCCGCTACGCGCTCGCCTCCGGCGCCGCGGTGGAATGGGTGGTGGAGCCAAGTTATTTCTTTAAACTCAGTGCCTTTCAGGATAAACTTCTGGAATTCTATGAGACCCATCCAGGCTTCATCGCCCCCACCGCCAAGCGCAACGAAATCCTCTCCTTCGTGCGCTCCGGCCTGAACGATCTTTCCATCTCCCGCACGTCATTCTCCTGGGGCGTGAAGGTGCCGGGCGATGAAAAACACGTGATGTATGTCTGGCTGGACGCGCTGGTGAACTACCTTACCGCCGCTGGCTACCCGGATGAGGCCAACCCGCGCTGGGGCTATTGGCCCGCTAGCCTGCATCTGGTGGGCAAGGAGATCATCCGGTTCCATTCTGTCTATTGGCCCGCATTCTTAATGGGCGCTGGCCTGCCTCTGCCGGAAAAGGTGTTCTCCCATGGCTGGTGGACGGTCGAGGGCGAGAAAATGTCCAAATCCCTCGGCAATTTCATAGATGTTCGGCCTTTGGTGCAGGAATTCGGGCTGGACCAGATCCGTTATTTTCTGCTCCGCGAAGTGCCCTTCGGCAATGACGGCGATTTTTCCCGCGATGCCCTAAAGCGCCGCATCAATTCCGACCTCGCCAACGGCATCGGCAATCTGGCGCAGCGCACACTCTCCTTCATTGGCAAAAACGCTGGTGCCGCCGTGCCGCCCAAAGGCGTGTTGCAGGAGGCCGACGAGGCGCTGCTCGCCCTGGCGGCGGCGCTGCCTGATAAAATCCGCGCCGCGATGGACAAGCTCGCCTTCCACGAGGCGCTGGACGAAGCCTGGCGCGTGATCCGCGCCGCTGACGGCTATATCGACACTCAAGCCCCCTGGAGCCTTCGCAAAACCGACACGGACCGGATGAACACCGTGCTCAATACGCTGTGCGAGGTTTTGCGCGTGCTGGGAGTGGTGTTGCAGCCTTTCATGCCGGAAACCATGGCCAAGCTGCTGGATTATCTGGGCCTGGGCGATGACCGTTCGCTTGCCGTGCTGAACGCGCCGCTGGTTGAGGGCACGGCACTTCCCACCCCCATTGGCCTGTTCCCCCGCGTGGTCGAGGCCGCGTAATGCTCGTCGATTCCCATTGCCATCTCGATTACTTTTCTCAGCCCGGCGAGCAGGCGGAGATCATCGCCCGCGCCGTTAAAGCCGGGGTTGAGGAGATGGTCACCATCGGCGTCACTTTGGCGCAAAGCCGGGAGGCCATCGCCATCGCCGAGGCTTACGATAATGTCTGGGCTTGCGTTGGCATCCACCCCAACCACGCGGGGGATGTGCTGCCGGTGGTGGAACCGGAAGTGCTGGCTAAGCTCGCCGCGCATCCCAAGGTCATTGGCATCGGCGAATCGGGCCTGGATTATTTCTACGACAAAGCGCCGAAGGATGTGCAGGAGCAGAACTTCCGCGCCAATATCCGCGCCGCGCGCCTCGCGGGCCTGCCCATCTGCATCCACGCCCGTGATGCGGATGAGGATATCGCCAGGATTCTGGGCGAGGAGCGGGCCGGGGGGCATTTTGAGTTCCTGCTGCATTGCTTCTCCTCCACCCGCGCGCTGGCAGAAGAGGCGATGGAGATGGGCGGGTATTTCTCCTTCTCCGGCATCCTCACTTTCCCGAAGGGCGAAAACGTCCGCGAGGTCGCCGCCATGGTGCCAGCGGATAGAATTCTGGTGGAAACAGACAGCCCTTATCTTGCACCGGCGCCGTACCGGGGTAAGCGTAATGAGCCTGCTTACACCGCCTTTACCGCCGCCAAACTAGCGGAAATAAGGGGGCTCGCACCAACCGCATTGGCAGACCTCACCACCCGCAATTTCCGCAGCTTGTTTACGAAAACCGTACGATGAAGCTCACTCTGCTGGGAGCCGGCGGCTCAGCCGGGTTGCCACAAATCGGCGGGGCAGATGGGTACGGCGATTGGGGCCAGGCCGACCCCAGCGAGCCACGCAACCGCCGCTCTCGCCCTAGCATCGTCATTGAAACCGATGAGGGGCAGACCATCCTTGTCGATACCTCGCCCGATATGCGCTACCAGCTCACGGGTTGCGGCATTGGCCGGGTTGATGCCCTGTTGTTCACCCACGCCCATGCGGACCACGTCGCCGGGCTGGACGATGTGCGCATTCTCAACCGCATTCTGGGCGCACCCATTCCAGCCTATGCCACGGCCGAGGTGTGGGACGAGCTGCAGCAGCGTTTCGCCTACGCTTTCCGGCCCTGGAAAGGCGGGTTTTTCGGCCGGCCGGTCATGGAGACAACTGAAATCATCCCTGGCCAGAGCTTGCAGATTTGCGGACTAAACATTCTGCCCATCGCGCAGGACCATGGCTACACGCAAAGCCTCGGCCTGCGTGTCGGCGATATCGCCTATTGTACGGATGTCGTGCGGCTGGATGAATCGGCACTTGCCGCCTTGCGCGGCGTAAAAACCTTCATTGTGGATTGCTTCACCCCCGCGCGTGACCACCCGACCCATGCGGGCCTGCCCACGGTGATGAGCTGGGTGGAAACCTTGCGCCCAACCCGCACCATCCTTACGCATATGGGCCCGGCGATGGATTACCGCTCGCTTCTGGCCACATTGCCACCGGGCATCGAGCCCGGGTATGACGGCATGACGATCACAACATAAACTTGGCATCGCATAAAAAATGGCCCGGAAAACGCCCGGGCCATGAAGTGTCTGCATCACAAAGTTTAAGCGGCGGCGCGGCTGTTTGGCATCTGGGCTGCCAGTGCAGCGCGAATTGCCTGCGGTAATTGCCTGGCGGATGTCACCCGTGGATAAGCCATTTCCGGCTTCCCTGGTGCATCACCATAAATCGCCGCGTGCTCGGCCCAGTTGTCGAACACCATCCTGTCCACATTGTCGATGAACGTTTCGACCGAAACGCCTTCGGCCAGTATCAGGTCATGTTCATCAACCTCGACGTGATAATAAACGAAATTTTCGCTTATCGGCTCCCGCAGAATGGTCTCTCCATTCACCAGCGCGCCTGCGTTCACCAGCGTATTCCCAATCAACAAGGCATGGTCTGGGGAAATCAACAGGTCGCGGGAAGGGGAGTGGCCATCCAGCGCCCCGGCGCGAATACGCACAGGTAAAACCCGTAGCGG
>JAKBCD010000117.1 GCA_021808205.1 Pseudomonadota bacterium
GCGCGGCGGCGGCGGTAAAACTGCCGAGCGCGTACAGGGCCAGGGAGAGCAGCAGCACAGGCTTGCGTCCAAACCTGTCCGCCACTAGCCCGTAGGCGAGCTGGCTGATCCCGAAGCTGATAACGAAGCTGGCGATGACCCACTGCCTCGCATTGCCGCTGCCCAGATTGAGAGCTGCGGCGATGTTGCCTAACGCTGGCACCATCATGTCGATGGCAAGGGCGACGATGGTCTGGATCACCGCGATGGTGACGACGAAAGCGCCAAAACGGAGACCCGAATCCGGTGAGGCGCCTTGCATGGCCGCCTATATGGCGGCGCGGTTCCGGCGCAGCAAGACCAGCCCCAGTAAGGCCGAGGCCAGGAAGGTGGCGCCGCCCAGCAGCAGCAGATGCGCGTGGTCTGGCGCGCTGCCCTTGCCAAGCATGGCGAAGACCAGGGTTTGCGGGATGAAACCGATAGCCGACGCCAACAGGAAGGGTAGCATCCTTACGCTGGTTAGCCCTGCGGCGAGGTTGAGAAGCAGATTATTGCCCACGGGCATCAGCCGCAGCATCAGCGTGGCGGTGAAGGGGTGGCGGCTTAAGGTGCGGTCGATCCAGGCCAACTTGACGCCGAATTTTCGGCGGCAGAAATCCTGCGCGATGGCGCGGGCCCAGATGAAATCCAGGCTGCACGCCAGCACCTGTGAAACCAGGGCGATGGCGGCGCCATACCAGGGGCCGAAGGCGTAACCGGCGGCAAAGGCGGGGATCTGCCGCGGCAGGCCGATGGCGATGAGCAGCGTGGAAAGTGCTAAAAACACCGTCTGTCCGCGCAATCCGCCCTCGGCCAATATGCTGGTAAGGGTGGTTTGCGCCGCACCATGGCCCAGCAGCGGCAGGGCGGCGGCAATGGTGATCAGCCCACCCGCCATCAAGGCCGGTTTCAGCGCCTTGGCAGCGCCGCGCTGGGCGGTGATGGCGGCTGCGCCCTCGTTATTCATCGCGGCCCTCAATCTGAGGCACCTTCCAGCGGCGCTGCAGCCAAGCGACACCTGCGAGGTCGACAAGCCCGACCTTAAGCCGCTGCCAGTTGTTGTAATGTGAGGCGCCATGCGCGCGGGCGTGGTGGCGCACCGGCACCGACACCACTTGGCCACCGGCGCGGATGAACAAGGCGGGCAGGAAGCGGTGGATATGGTCGAAATGTGGCAGTTCCAGAAAAGCCTGGCGGCGGAACAGCTTCAGCCCGCAGCCGGTATCCGGCGTAGCGTCCTGCAATGCCCAGGCCCGCACGCGGTTAGCCAATCGCGAGCCGTAGCGCTTGGCGTTGCTGTCCTGTCGGTTAACCCGGTGGCCGGCGATAAGCACAGGGCGGGGGCCTTTGGCCTCAGCCGCGTACATGGCCTCCAGCATGGCGGGGATATCCGCGGGGTCGTTCTGACCATCCCCGTCGAGCGTAGCGATATAGGCGCCGCGGGAAGATTTGACGCCAGTGACAACCGCGCCGCTCTGGCCGCAGCTTTGCCGGTGGCGCACGCGAACGAGGGTGGGCAGGGTCTGGGCAATTTCCGCCAGAACCTGCGGCGTGGCATCAGAGCTGCCGTCGTCCACGTAAATAATCTCATGTTCGACCCCCGCCAGCGCCGCGCTGATCGCAGAGATCAGCGGCTTCAGGTTCGGGGCCTCGTTATGCACGGGTACAACCACGGAGATGAGCGGTGTGCCCGGGGCGGGGTCGGCTTCAGACAGGAAGCGGGGTTCGATGTTCATGACCAACATTCAGCAACAGCATTAAGGCGCATCTGTGTCCCGATTTCGCCAAGAGCCGGGCAGAAATTGCCCTTTTTGGATCGCGGACTTGCCCTCATAGCTTACAAAATCCTAGCCGTCATCAAGCTTTCATCCTCTTTCCTGCGTGCAAAGGGCGGAAAATATCCGCTGGGGGGGTGGGTCGCGCTTGGCGTGGCTTGGCTAGTCAACGGGGCATCGCTATAAGCCCGCTCGACGACCAGGGGCGGGTAACAGGACTCGCCCGACGGATTAAGGATCTGACGGCATGCTGATTTCGTTGCCACCGGATTACCGGCCATCGGAAGACGAAGAGTTTATGGACCCGATGCAGACCGAGTATTTCCGCCAGAAACTTCTGCGCTGGCGGGGAGATCTGGTGAAAGAGGCCAATGGCACCCTGGCTTCTTTGAGCGAGGGTGGAATTCTGGAGGCCGATATTACCGATCGCGCCAGCGTCGAGACCGACAGGGCCCTGGAACTGCGTACCAGAGACCGGGCGCGCAAGCTGATCGGTAAGATCGACCAGGCGTTGGAGCGGATCGAGGCCGGAACCTACGGGTTCTGCGAGGAAACTGGCGAACCGATCGGCCTGCGGCGGCTCGAAGCTCGGCCGATTGCGACACTTTCCATCGAGGCGCAGGAGCGCCACGAACGGATGGAAAAAGTCCATCGGGACGACTAGGCTGAGTAGCTTTCGGCTGAATACCATAGAGAGACACACGTTTAGGTTGAAGCGCAAACCTCCAGATAAACACGTGGAATGGCTTGCCCGCACACAAGAGCAGAGCGTTCAGCCAAAGACCGAACGCTTCAGGCAGAGATGAGCATGCCTCAGATCCACAAGGGGTCTGCTTATTGGCATGCGCTCCGGGCGGCAGCGGATGCCAGGGCGCCATGACCGATACGCCTGATACTCACCAGCCGTTGGCAGCGCTGGAGACGTTCGCCGAAATGATCAACGCCAGGAAGCGCGCGCGCCAACAAGGTGCTTCATAAGACACCCAGGGCGATTTCAAAGCCGTTATCGAGGCGGCACCCAAGCTGCCGGGGCCAAAGCTGGAGGCCTCCACGGGGCTGCACAAGCTGGGCCGGCTGGATGAAGCCAAGGCGATGGCACAGGCGGCTCTGGAGATCGCGCCGCGCAATGTGCTAAGAAAATTCTACATATCAATCCCCCTGGAGCGTTCAGCTTTTAGCTGAACGCTCTAGTTTTATGTTTGAGCGAGCCATTTCATGCATTTATCTTGACGCCGCCGCGTCAATCTAAATGCATATTGCTTTAATCTCAGGGAGCATTACCCAACAGCGCTGGGACACTTTTCAAGATCATCGGGAACAGGTTCGGGCTGCGATTGCTGTTTGCAGACGCATCGCTCCCGCCTTCGTCACTTAACCAGATAAAGAGTCGTCGGATCCTTCATTGTATGAGGATATTCTTGCACTCTTTATCAGTTGTCGCGGCGGTTCTCCGCCAAATCTCGATGTTTTGATCTTTACTGACGAATGCAAAACTCTGGTAGATCGCGGCTTCGAATGCACGTGTTTCGGGCGGATTGGGATTTTGCATGGCGGGGTAGAGTTCCTTCAAAAGCTTTGGATTCATCATTCTTCGGTCAAGGACAACCCATTTTGCCTGGGTCGTAACCGCCTCGCAGGTTGCAAAATATTGAGCTGGCGTTGTGTACCCTGGCGTAAACAAATCATACTTCGAAACCTGCTGGCGTTGCATGAGGTAAGGCATCATCGGCAAATAGGGGTAAAAAAAATACCGATCGGTAGGTGGGGTACTCTCGATAAAACGGAATGTAGTTTTCCATACTCCTTGTTCTGTGCTCGGCAGTGAAACCGGTCCGACTGCCGTCATGATGCTTGGCGCACGAATGGCGATTATGGCCTTACGGAGAAGAATCGAAGTTGATGGAACATACGCCAATACTACCAGCCAGATAATGTATCGATACCCGGCTTTCCATCGGGTGGTTAAGTACGCCACGCAGCAAGTGAATAATGGCAAAACAAGTGGGGTCAAAAAATAGATGTGATAAATATCCGGTCTGGGATATATGCCCAACAGCCCCGCGACACCGAAGAAAAAACATGCGCGGAAGCTAGGGTCGCGTACCAAGGCCCAGCCTTTTACGCGTAATGCCACCAAGCTCAGAAAAGCGGTTAATGGAAACAAATCTTTCGCGGCATAATACCATGACGCGGCATTCCCGAAAGGGACATATTGTATGGATGCGTAATGCTCCAAAGTATTCAGTACGATATCATCATAAGCGGCGGTGAAGCTGCCGTTAAGGATAATATAAGCAAGGCTCAAGAGTGGAATAATCAGGCTGCTCAGTACGCAGATAACGAGGTGGCGCCTGAAGTATCTGATATCGGTGAATGTTAGGACCACAGCCATAATCGCGAACAAGCCACATGAAGATGTAACCATGGCCGCAGCACCAGCCAAGAGGCCGGCGAGCATTGGCATGGTGACCGGACGATCGGGACGCCTAACGCCCAGCAGCGCGAACCAGGCGGCCGCCATCGAGAGTAATGTTGTCAACCAATGATGGCTCACCCCCGTTGTCAGTGGCTGAGACGCAATAACCCATGATATAACAGCAGCAATTGGTAAGGCTATACTGTCTAATACCAGCGTGCAGACCAAATAAGTAAAACAGGAAATTCCACAGATTGTAAGGATAAGGAAAAGGCGTACACTTACAAATGAATGACCAAATATGGCCATCCAGGCTTCCGTGATCAGGAAGCCGCCGGGAGGAAGAAACTCAAAAAAATCAGAATACAGGGTTTTGTCCGACAGCATTTCGGTTGCGCCATGCAACAAGACTCCTTCGTCACCCAGCCAGAAAATCGAGCGGATAAAGGGAAGGCATAGCAGCGCCGTTACCGTAAAGACGGCGATCAAACCGATTGTTTTTGGAGTCTGACGGGCGGTGATCACGTTAACTTTGTCATCCTGTTCTGTCGGGAGACTCATCGTAGCCGGGCGTTGAGCCCCGCGAGTCTATTAAGGAATGGTGCTGGCATCCGGCGGAACAGCGCCTTGCGCAGTTTAAATGGCAGCGGCGCTACATCGGGCACTGGCATCCCTGCTGCCAGGCGTCCTGGCAAGGCCGCCATGCCAGGGCCTGAGCGGACAAACAACATTAAATTATAACGGTACCAATAAGGCATTTCGCGGTGCGCCGCGATTGCCGGGCGGATGCAGTCGAACGCGGCGTATCCGCGTGCTGCAAACAAATCCCGCCAGAATTCGTAAGGCTGCTCGTTAATATGGCCTGCCCCACCTTGGCCTGGCGGTGCCGCCGAAAAGAGGACGATGTCGCTATGCGCGGTGAGATCATCAACCAAGCCGACACTGCGCGACGGGGGCAGATGCTCCGCCACCTCCAGGCACTGCACGATGTCAAAGCGACGGCCAAGAGAAAAAGGTTGGCTTAGGTCTGCCTCGACGAACCGCTCCCGTGGGATCAGCAATTTTGTTTGGTCAACGTGGTTTCCGTCGATCCCCACCCCATCCTCGCACGCGGCTTGGCGCCATGCCGCCAGCCAGGTCCCGCGGGCGCATCCGGCGTCGAGTACGCTCGTGACGCGCAACCAGCCAAGCAGGAGCGATACGATCATCGAGGCCGCCGCCGCAGAGCGTTCAGCTCGGTCGTAGAAAGCCTGTGTATAAATTTCGTCGTTCATGCGGGCTTTCGCCCATGCACGGTCCAGGACATGCGGTTTGTCCAATACGCCTGCACATCGGTCAGTCCAGCCTGCGCCAGCAGCGCCAGGGCTTCTTCACGGCGGTAATACAGCGCGATGCGCGGAATCATATGGTCGAACACGATGGCGCGCAGATGCCGGAAGCTGAATCCGCGGATCTGCCGTAGATATGGCGAGGTGCTAAGATTAGGCCGCAGCGCCAGCCAAAGCGCGGCGGTGAGCCACCAGGAAAGCCCATGCACCATTGGTAGAGGCATGCGGCTTAACAGGCGCAGACGCAGCGGATTGAAAAAATGCACGATCCAGCCATTCCCTTCGCGTCCATACAGCCACACGACCACAGTGCCTCCTGGCTTTACCGTCCGTGCCAAGCGCGCCACCGCCCGTTCAGGCTCAGCCAAATGGTGCACCACGCCAATACTGAAGGCGATGTCGAACGCATTCTCTTCAGGGATGTCGTAGATACTCTGCTTGCGAATTTCGACATTGGCGAACGGCGCCAGCGTCTGCCTGGCGCTGGCCAATGTGCGATCATCCAGGTCAATCGCCACGGCTTGCGCAGCGCCATCGCGCAATGGCCAATAGCTGTTACGGCCCATGCCGCAGCCGGCGTCCAGAAACTTTACCCCGCGCCAATCTTCGGGTTGCAGCGGTGCGGTCCAGCGGCGGAACTGCTCCTCATGCACGGGCAGCAGCTCCGCATAAGTGCCCCAGGAATAACCAAAACGCTCCGGCGACCCCGCAACGGCAATCTCTTCTGCTCCGGCCATTGTCTGCGTCATTTCCGGCTCATCCTTGTTCTGGCTGGGCCCGCCTGAATACCCAGGCAAGATAGATGACAAAATTCATAGCCGGAATAAGAATCCATGTCAGCAGCAGCCCCCACAGATACGAACCGT
>JAKBCD010000118.1 GCA_021808205.1 Pseudomonadota bacterium
GGATTTCGGAATTTTGCCGCGCGATATAGCCGGCATAGAGAAGATCGGCGCGGAGAATTTCAGCTGCCCTGCCCTCGCCGGTTGGCTTGTTATTAAAGGCAGCGATTTCGGTTTTCAGCGCGGTGAAGGCTTGGTTGCGTTCAGTGCCGACGCAGCCCCAGTCTAGCCCCTTCTGGGTCAAGCGGAGTTCGGCATTGTCGGCGCGCAGAAGCAGGCGGTACTCGGCGCGGGAGGTGAACATGCGGTACGGCTCCGTAACGCCCTGGGTGACCAGATCGTCGATAAGGACGCCGATATAGGCGTTCGCGCGGGAGAGCTGGACCGGTTCCGCGCCCCCTGCCCGGCGTGCGGCGTTCAGGCCCGCCATCAGGCCTTGAGCGCCGGCTTCTTCGTATCCGGTGGTGCCGTTGATTTGACCCGCCAGGAAAAGCCCAGGCAGCACCTTTAAACTTAAGGAATGGTCGAGAGCCCGGGGGTCGACATAATCATATTCCACCGCATAGCCAGGGCGCAGGATTTCGGCATGTTCAAGGCCCGGGATGGTGTGGATGAGGGCGAGCTGCACGTCCAGCGGCAGCGAGGTGGAGATGCCGTTGGGGTAGATGGTGTCGTCGTCCAGCCCTTCGGGTTCCAGGAAGATCTGGTGTCCGGGTTTTTCGGAGAAACGGACAACTTTATCCTCGATGGAGGGGCAGTAGCGCGGGCCACGCCCAGCGATGTTGCCACCATAAACCGCTGATTTATGGATATTTTCTCGAATCACCGCGTGCGTGGCCTCGGTGGTGGACGTGATGCGGCAGGAAATTTGCGGGTTGGTGATTTTTGAGGTGAGAGCCGAGAAAGGTTCGGGCGGGTTTTCGCCTTTGTCTTCCGGCAAGCCTTCCCAGTCGATGCTGGATTTGGCGATGCGCGCGGGAGTGCCGGTTTTGAGGCGCCCCAGCGGCAGGTTGAAGCGGCGCAGATCCTCGGCCAAAGCGCGGGAGGGTGCGTCCTCGACCCGCCCGCCCGGCTGCATTTCGGAACCGAAATGAAGAACGCCGTTGAGGAAGGTGCCGGTGGTGAGCACGGCGGCGGCGCAGGAGATGGTTTTGCCGGAGGCGAGTTTGATGCCGGTGAGGCGGCCATGGGCGACCTCCAGGCCGGCGGCTTCGCCTTCCAAAATCGTAAGGTTGGGTTGTGCGGCGAGCAGGGCCTGGATGGCGGCGCGGTAGAGTTTGCGGTCTGCCTGCGCGCGGGGGCCGCGCACGGCCGGGCCCTTGCCGCGGTTGAGAAGTTTGAAATGGATGCAGGCAGAGTCTGCGGCTTTGCCCATCAGCCCGTCCAGCGCGTCGATCTCGCGGACCAGATGGCCCTTGCCGATGCCGCCAATGGCAGGGTTGCACGACATCTCCCCCAGCCGGGCCGCGTTCTGCGTGACCAGCAGGGTGCGGGCACCATAACGCGAGGCGGCGGCGGCGGCTTCCGTTCCCGCATGGCCGCCGCCAATGATGATAACATCATAATCCATGCGCCGGGGTGTAGCGAAAACGCCGCGAAAATGCCAAGGGTTTCAGGAAATGCTGAGGCGCTGTTCCGAGGATCTCGAGGAAGTGTAGTAAAGGCGCGCCTGGCTTGGCAGTTTATCCATTTGAACCGCCTGGGCCGGTACCTATATCTCGAAGAACACAGAGGAGCTTTAGCGCGTTGAAGCAATTGGCGAATGGAGGGCTGGAGGAGGTGGGCGTTGATATTGCCCCGCCCCGCCCTGTCGTGGATTGCGGTGATCTGCCGTTTTTGATCAAGCGTGATGGAACTTGGCTCTACAAAGGCAGCCCGATTGGCCGTAAACCGATGGTTTGCTTGTTCTCGACCGTGCTGACGCGTGAAGAGGACGGGAAATATGTTTTGCAAACACCAGCCGAGCGCGGGCGGATTGAGGTTGAGGACGTGCCGTTTGTTGCTGTGGAGCTGGAATGGAGCGGCAGCGGCCGCGAACAGGTTTTGTGTTTCCGCACAAATGTCGACCAATGCGTGACGGCGGGGCCTGGGCATCCGATCCGGATTGCGCATGATTTGCTGAGTTGCGAGCCGACGCCCTATCTTCATGTTCGTGATGGCAAAGGCAGATATCCGATCGAGGCGCGCATTAACCGCGCAACCTATTATGAGCTGGTGGCGCTGGCGGAGCCGGGGGTTGTGCATGGCCGCAAGGTGCTGGGCGTGTGGAGCAAGGGTGCGTTTTTTCCGCTTGGAGACATGCCCAATTGCTGCCACGACGCCGAATAAGCGCGAAGGCGGTGCGGCGTGAAGGCCCAAACGCTGCGCCAGGCGTTCCCGCAAGGGTTTGCCTATAAAAATCTGGAATTGGGGCGGTTGCGCGCGGCGGCGGTGCTGGTGGCCATGGAGCCGTGCAAAGGCGTGTGGCTGACGCGGCGCAGCACGCGCATGCCCGCACATCCTGGGCAGGTTTCTTTTCCTGGCGGGAAGATTGAGCCATTTGATGCCTCGCCCGAAGACGCCTCGTTGCGCGAGGCGCGCGAGGAGGTGGGGCTTAACCCCACCCAGGTGGAGATTCTGGGCCGGATGGATGATTATGTGATTGGCTCGGGGTTTCACATTGCACCGGTGGTGGCGCTTGTGCCCGAGAAAGTGCCCTTGTTGCCCGCGACCGATGAGGTTGAAGAGCTGTTTGTGCTGCCTTTCTCGGTTCTGTTGAACCCTGAATACCCGATCCGCCGCAAGGCATTTTGGCAGTCTGGACTGCGGCAGTTCTGGGTCTGGCCCCATGAGGACCATGTGATCTGGGGTGCCACGGCGGAGATTTTGCGCCGGTTGGCGCTGCGGTTGCGGGAGGTTGCATGATTACACTGCCCGGCATGGACAAGGTGTGGGCCGCGCTACCCGAGGCTCGGATGGTGGGCGGGGCCGTGCGCGACATGCTGGCCGGGGGCGCTGTGGCGGATGTGGACTTCGCCTCGCCGTTGATGCCGCGGGTGGTGGTGGCGCGCGCAAAGGCTTTGGGGCTGAAGGCGGTGCCGACAGGATTTGAGCATGGCACGGTGACGATTGTGGTCGGCGGACGCGGGTTTGAGGTGACGAGCTTGCGCCGGGATGTGGAAACGGATGGGCGGCACGCTGTTGTGGCCTTTACCGATGACTGGCGCGAGGATGCGGCGCGGCGGGATTTCACCATCAATGCGATGAGCTGCACCCGGGATGGCGAAATTTTCGATTATTTTGGCGGACGCGCGGATTTGGCGGCCGGGATTGTGCGGTTCGTGGGCGCGGCGGCCGAGCGGATTGCCGAGGATTATTTAAGGATTTTGCGGTTCTTCCGGTTTTTCGCCCGCTACGGGCAAGGCGGACCGGATGCCGAGGCGGTGGCGGCGATTAAAGCCGGGCGGGAGGGGTTGCGGCAGCTTTCCGTGGAGCGGGTGTGGAGCGAGGTGAAGAAGATTTTGGCGGCCCCTGCCCCGCTGGCGGCCGTGGAACTTATGCGCGAAACCGGCGTGCTGGAGATTATATTGCCGGGGGCACAGCCTGAACGGCTGGCGGCGCTGCTGAGGCGCGGGGCGCCGGTTGATCCGCTGTTGCGGGTGGCGGCGCTGACAGATGAGGATTTGGCGGTGCGGTTGAAGTTGAGCGGTGCCGAGGCGCAACGGCTGGTGGGGTTGCGCCAGAAGTTTGTGCTGAGGCCGGGGGATGACGATGCGGCGTTACGCCGGGCGCTGGCGGATGAGCCGCATGAGGTGCTGATTGGCCAGAGTTGGCTGTGGGATGGCGATGGGGCCGGGCTGCGAACGCGGCTGATGAGCATTGAGCGGCCGGTATTTCCGTTGCAGGGCCGGGATTTGGCGGCGCTTGGCGTAGAGCCTGGGCCGCGCATGGGGGTGGTTTTGGCAGAGGTGCGGCGCTGGTGGCTGGAGGGCGGCTGCGTGGCTGGGAAGGCTGAATGTTTGGAGCAGGTGCGGGGATTCGCCAGCGGCTAAAGCGCTTCTGACTTTGGAAAACTCGCTCTAGAGCCGGATGATTTTAGATCGAATCACGGGCGTGATCCGCGTCTAAAACAATGAGATAGAGGGCGATTCAGACTTCAGGCTCGCTCGTAAAGTGAGCGAACCTAAAGTCATCGCGCGCAATTTTTACTTTTAAGCGAGCAATTTCATGCATTTATCTTGACGCTGCCGCGTCAATCTAAATGCATATTGCTCTAGACCGCGATGCGGACTCCGAGTTCGACCACGCGATCTGAGGGGATGCGGAAGAACTCCGTGGCGGTGATGGCGTTGCGGGCCATGAACAGAAACAGCCAGCGGCGGATGAAGCGCAGCTTGGGCACGGAGGCCGGGACCACGGTTTCACGGCCGAGGAAATAGCTGGTCTGCATGGCTTTGAACTCGATACCCTGGGCGGTGAGGCTTTCGAGCGCGCGGGGAATATTCGGGCTTTCCATGAAGCCGTAATAGAGGGCGACCTTGTAGATGCCGGGTGCGGCCTCCTCAACCGCCACGCGGGAGCCGGGGTCGGCCTGGGGCACATCCAGATTCCGGACGGTGACGAAGAACACCTGCTCGTGCAGCACCTTGTTGTGCTTGAGATTGTGCAGGAGGGCGTTGGGCACGTAGTCCAGATTGCCCGTCATGAACACGGCGGTGCCCGGCACGCGCACGATGCGCGATTGCGGCAGCCGGGCAAGGAAGGCGGAAAGGGGCAGGCTGTCTTGCATCCAGCGGGCCATGATCAGGCTGCGGCCGCGCCGCCAGGTGGTCATGATGAGGATGATGGAAAAGCCGATGGCTAGAGGCACCCAGCCGCCCTCGAAGATTTTTAACGAATTGGCGGAGAAGAAGGCGAGGTCTACCACCCCGATGGTGCCGAACACTGCAAGGGTGACGGGGCGGGACCAGCCAAACTGACGCCGGTAGACGAAGGCGGCGAGCGTGTTGTCGCACAGGAAGGTGCCGGTAACCGCGATGCCGTAGGCTGAGGCCAACGCCGAGGAGGAGCGGAAGGTGAGCACCAGCAGCAATACGCCGATGGCGAGAATGGTGTTGGTCTGTGGCACGTAGATCTGGCCCTGCTCGGTCTCGCTGGTGTGGCGGACTTCCATGCGCGGCAGCAGGCCGAGCTGCACACACATGCGCGAAACCGAGAAGGCGCCGCTGATGACCGCCTGACTGGCGATGACCGTGGCTATGGTGGCGAGCAGGATGAGTGGCATCTGCAGCACATGTGGCGCCAGCTTGTAGAAGGGGTTGTCCGCTGTACCGGGGTGGGAGATGACGAGCGCGCTCTGGCCGTAATAATTCAGCAGCAAACAGGGTAGCACGAAGTACAGCCAGGAAATGCGAATGGGACGCCGGCCAAAATGGCTCATATCCGCGTACAGGGCCTCGGCGCCGGTGACGGCCAGCACCACTGCGCCCAGAACCAGGAAGGCCATACGGTCGTGCCGGACGATGAAGCCGATGCCGAACCAGGGGTTGAGGGCGATGAGAACGCCCGGGTGCTGGATGATTTGGGCGAGGCCAAGCAGGCCAATACTTAGGAACCAGATCACCATGATGGGCCCGAAGGCCTGACCGACTTTGGCGGTGCCGTGGCGTTGCACGAGGAACAGCACGGCAATGACGGCGATGGCGACGGGCAGCACAACCTCGCTCATGGAGGGGGCGACGACCTCGATGCCTTCTACCGCGGAGAGGATGGAGATGGCGGGGGTGATGACGCCGTCACCAAAAAACAATCCGGCACCGACGATGCCGATGATGCCGGCGGCGACGCGGGTACGCTCGCTGCGGGCAACGCGGCTGGCCAGCGCCATGAGTGAGAGCGTGCCGCCTTCGCCGTTGTTGTCCGCGCGCATGATGAAGGTGACGTATTTTAGCGTGACGGTGATTATGAGCGCCCAGGTGATGAGCGAGAGGACGCCCAGAACATCCTCCGACACCAGATGCTGGCCGCTGAAATAGGCAAGGCAGGTTTGCAGCGCGTAAAGCGGGCTGGTGCCGATATCGCCATAAACCACACCGAGGACCCCGATAAGGGCGGAGAGGCGAAGCTTTTCCGCCGCGCCATCGGGCTGAACCACGCTAGAAGTCATCTGAATGTCCTTATCGTCACATCGCAGCCTCTAGCCGTTTGCCCATGCCTGGACAAGGCGGGGCGGTCAGGACGCGGGCGGTGGCGTGGGCAGGAGCAGATAAAGTGTACCAGGTTGGCGCATGGAGCCGGCGATTTCCTCGGCATCTGGCCCGGCGCCGAAGAAGACGTCTGCCCGGTCCGGCCCGTGGATGCCGCCGCCGGTGTCTTGCGTGACGGTGAGAATGTTGATGGCACTGCCGGTAATGGGATCTGTGGTGGAGACGAAGAGCGGGGCGCCCAGTGGGAGGGCGGAACGGTCCACGGCGGTGGAGCGCTCA
>JAKBCD010000119.1 GCA_021808205.1 Pseudomonadota bacterium
CCAGCAGCCTACCATGCTGGCGGGCCAGTTGCTCCGTGTAATGCAGAAAGTTCGAAAGCGCCTTCATCCTGGGGTCGGAAGGCTCATAATAGGCCAGGTCGCCGCCCAGATAAGCCAGCGGCGCCTCTACGGCGAGGGATTTGTTAAACTCCTGCTCCAGGAATCCCGGATTCAGCAACAGCTCCCAGGGCTTGTCGCGCAACGTCTCGAAAGGGGAGGCATAATGCTCGGAGAAATGCTCCGCCGCCGCGCCCGCTGCCAAGGCCTTCAGCCGTCCGGCGGCCCATTTCTGCATCACCTGCCAGCCGCTGCGGCGCGGGTAATGCGCCAGCCACACGCCATCCAGCCTGGGCGCAGGCACGGGCTGGCCGTTTATGAACACGCCATGATTCCCCGCCCCCGCCACAAGCCCTGGCAAGCTGCCCCGCACTATCACTTTATCTACATTCGTCTCCCCCGCGTAACGCCAGCGCAGCCGCCAGGGGATAACCGGTTCGGCCGGGTTCTCTCCGCCCACCTGCCCGTAATTTACTAGCTGCATGCTCACCGCCAGCGCATCCGGCGGCAGCAGCGTGGAGAGCGGCGCGGAATCCGGCGTGGCGATGAATTCGTCCGCGTCCAGCAGCGCCACCCAATCGGCGCCCAAAAGCTGCGAGGCGGCAAGATAGCCCCAGCTGTTAACGGCGATTTCATCGAAGCTGACGGCATGGTTGCGGAACACCTTGAGCGGAAACCCTTCCTCGCGCAGCGCCTGCAAAATCTCCAATGTGCGGTCCGTGCTGCCATTGTCGAGAAACAGCATCTCATCTACATGGCCAGCATGGTGGCGCACGAAAGCCTCGATAATGTCGTCCTCGTTCAAGACACGGGTGAAGGAAACGATTTTCGTCATGGCAAGGCTCCCTCGGCACCGCCGTTTTATGCCCGGAAGAATGGCGCCGTCCAGCGCGGGGCAAACGGGATGAGGCCGCGATGAACCCCGCCATCCGCCCCTCTATCGCAGAAGACGCCGAGAGCATCTGGCAAATTCTGGCCCCCGTGATCGTCGCCGGCGACACCTACGCTCTGCCCCGCGACTGGCGCCGGGAGCAGGCGCTCGGCTATTGGCTGGCGCCAGATAAGCAGTGCTTCGTGGCGGAGCTGGAAGGCCGCATCGCCGGCACATATTACCTGAAAGCTAACCAGGCCGGCGGCGGCGCGCATGTGGCCAATTGCGGCTACATGACCGCAGGCTGGGCCGCCGGGCGCGGCGTGGCGCGGACGATGTGCGCGCACTCGCTGGATGCTGCGCGGGTGGCGGGGTTTCGCGCCATGCAGTTCAACCTCGTGGTCAGCACCAACCGGCGCGCCATAGGGTTATGGCAGCAGATGGGATTTGAAACCGTGGGGCTGCTGCCGGGGGCTTTTCAACATCCTGAGCAAGGCGATGTGGACGCGCTGGTGATGTACCGGCGGCTCTGAACCGCTTGCGGGCCAAGCGGCTTTGCTATGAAATACCATCGTGCCGGCAAAGCCGGATATTTGCGAAGAGGGGCATAATTTGAACGTCTACACTTGGCGCCGCGCCGTGGCATGTATTCTGCCCTTGGCGCTGGCGGCCCCGGCCATGGCCCAGCAGGCGGGAAACACCGGGCTGCTTGGCGATTGGGGCGGTTTGCGGCCAGCTTTGGCGGCGCATGGCGTGACCATCGGCATCACGGATTCTGAAAACCTGCTCGGCAATCTTTCCGGCGGTGTGAAAACCGGCGCCACCATGCAGGGCCTAACCACCATGACCATGAGTGTGGATACCGGCAAAGCTATTGGCCTGCCAGGTGGGACATTTTATGTTTCGGCTTTGCAACTTCATGGCCGGCCGCTGAGCCCGTATTACCTGGACACCCTGCAAACCGCCAACGGGAATGAGGGCGACAACGCCACCCGCCTCTGGGAGGCGTGGTACGACCAGGCCTTTCTGGGTGGAAAGTTCGACATCAAGCTCGGCCAGCAGAGCATCGACAACGAGTTTATCGACAGCGCCTATTCCGCCCTGTTCGTGAACACCATGGCGGGTTGGCCAATTGTCCCCTCAGCCGATCTTTATGGCGGCGGTCCGGCCTATCCTCTCAGCTCGCTGGGCGTGCGTGGCCAGTTCAAGCCCAATGGGAACACCGCCGTTCTGGCCGGGGTGTTCGACGATGACCCAGGCGCCGGCCCGTTCAACGCCGATCAGCAAGCGCTGGACCCGCGTGGCGGCCGGTTTTCGCTAAAGAACGGCGCGCTATGGATCGCGGAGCTGCAATACAGCGCCAAGCCGTTCGGTTTGCCTGGCACCTACAAATTTGGCGGCTGGTATGATTCGGCCAATTTCGTGGACGAGCTTTACGGCTACAATCATCGCGGCAATTACAGCCTGTATGGCGTGGTGGACCAGACGGTCTGGCAATCCGTAGCCGACAGCAACCGCAGCCTGAATGTTTTCGGCCGGATCATGGGCGCGCCGAGCGACCGCAACATCGTCGATCTCGGCTTCAATGGCGGGGTCACGCTCAGCGCGCCATTGCCGGGCCGCGATAACGACCAGGCGGGGCTGGATATCGGCGTGGCGCATGTCTCCGCCCGCACCGCCGATGCCGACGCCGCCGCAGGGCTGCCGCGCCAGGGCACTGAAATACTCTTCGAAGCCACTTACCAGGCGCAGGCTACGCCCTGGCTCGTATTGCAGCCCGATGTCCAATATGTCGTCAACCCAGCCGGCGGGATCGATAACCCCAATGGCAGCGGCAAAAGGATCGGCAACGAGCTGGTGGCCGGACTGCGCGCGGTAGTGATGTTTTAGCTGGCACCGTCCGGCAATAGCGAAAGATGCTCGTGCACCGCGAGCCACCGCCCGTTTTGCCGAGTGAAGATGATGCTCTCGCGCTCGTGATACCCGCTCTCGCCCACATGGGTGCGCACGCGGGTGAAGGTTTGATGGGTGAACACGGCACTGTCGCCGTAAACATCGGCATGCTGGCGGGTGCTGGTGCATTCCAGCACGGTGAAGCCCTCCTCGCGCACCCAGCGGTCATATTCAGCCTCGTAGGCGGCGCGGCTTTCCATTACAAAAGGCACGGCATGGAAGATGAACCGTGCCTCGGGGGTGAAGTAGCTGAAATACCCGTCCCGGTCATTCGCCTCGAATGCCGCGATCAATGCCGTCGCCACAGCGCAAACCTCATTCTGCATTGTTTATTTCCTTATGCTTAAGAAGCTTTGCACAACTTAAAACGTGCGCCTATGGTTGCGCCATGCCCAAGCAACAAGGCTACGAAAAACAGCTTCGCCACCTGCAGATCGAGCTCGTGAAACTGCAGCGGCACGTCATCTCCGAAGGCCGCCGGGTATTAATTATCCTGGAAGGGCGAGACGGGGCCGGCAAAGACGGTACCATCAAGCGCATTACCGAGCATCTCTCCCCGCGTGATATCCGGGTTGTGGCGCTGCCAAAGCCCTCGGATGTTGAGACGACACAATGGTATTTCCAGCGTTACGTGACGCATCTGCCCGCCGCCGGAGAGATCGTGCTGTTCAACCGCTCTTGGTATAACCGCGCCGGGGTGGAAAAAGTGATGGGCTTCTGCACCGAGACTGAATACCACGAGTTTATGCGTACCGCGCCGGTGTTCGAGACCATGCTGGCCGATGCCGGGATCAGCATTGTTAAATATTATCTCGATATCAGCCGCAAGGAGCAGAAAAAGCGGCTCGAGGCCCGGCGGGATGATCCGCTGAAACAATGGAAGATCAGCCCGATCGACGAAAAGGCGCTGAAGCATTTTGACGACTACACCAAGGCCCGCAACGCTATGCTGCTGGGCACAGACAGCGCCGCCTCCCCCTGGCTGGTGGTACAGGCGAACGACAAGAAGGCCGCGCGCCTGGCCATCATCGCTGATCTGATCACCCGTATCGACTACAAAGACGCCTCACCCCACGAGGTAGACACCCAGGTGGTGTGCCGGTTCGACGAAACCTGCCTGACGAATGGAATGCTGGCGAGCTGAACAAGCGAAAGCTCTTATGCCGGATGATATGTTTCTGAAAGTTCTTTAAGCAGCTTGTGGATAGATTCTTGTTCTCGCGCCTCTCTGGCCCAGCGGGCTGCCATAGGCCAAAGAAACAAGGACGACTGCATGAGTATTGCCAAAAGAGCGAATGCAACGCGCCCTAGTGCAAGAAAGGTTAAAAAAGGAGCAAAGTCGACAGAACGAGAATGTTTCATGGCCAAACTCCTGTTACCAGCAGAAGTTGAGGGCCATTCGACTCGAAGGTCAAGTAGATTAACGCATAAGAGTGATCAAAAAAACTTGAACTCAAAAAACTATTTTAGTTTACTTTCGAGGGCTTCCAGACGTTTCTCCAGAGATTCCGACGTTTCCCGCGCCCGCCGCGCAACCTCTGCCATGGCTTCAAACTCATCTCTGCGGACCAGATCCATCCGGCGGATGGCCTCTTCAACTCTGGCTTTTACAAGGGAAGCTAACTCTTCTTTCAGCCCCGCGAAAGCAGAAATGGCGCCACCCGCAACACCAGCCAGGTCATCAAAAATTTTCGGTCGCTCGGTCATCGCTCGGGCCTTCTCTATTGAACCGCTTCTACATATAAACCCTAACATGATATTGGTCACGGGTGGCTCAGGTTTCATAGGGTCTAATCTCCACGCCGCGCTTGCCGCAGATGGGCAAGAGGCCATCGTCGCCGACTGGCTAGGCCAGGAAGGCACAAAATGGCGCAACCTTTACCACCACCCTCCATCCGCGCTGATCGACCCCAGGCAATTGGATGAATTTTTGCTTCACGACAAGCAAATTGGAACAATCGTGCACTTGGGGGCTGTATCCGAAACCACGGCAACAGATGCGGATTTTGTCTGGCACACAAATGTCACTCTTAGCCAACAGCTCTGGGCATGGTGCGCCAAGCGCCAAGCCAGGTTTATTTATGCCTCTTCAGCTGCAACCTACGGCAATGGCTCCGCCGGGTTTGATGACGATGCATCCTTACCGGCTTTACAAAAACTACGCCCTCTTAACCTATATGGCTGGAGTAAACATGCTTTCGACCTATGGGTGGCGCGCCAGATAGCAAACCACGCCCCTTCTCCACCAAGCTGGGCTGGGCTGAAGTTTTTTAATGTCTTTGGTCCAAACGAATACCACAAGGGGAAAATGATTTCCGTCGTTAAGGTCAAACACGACGAGCTTATGGCGGGTGGGCCAGCGCGGTTATTCAAATCCGACCATGCGGAAATGGCGGACGGTGAACAACAGCGGGATTTTATCTATATCGATGATGTTATTGCGGCGCTGAAGTTTGTGCTCACCGCTCCAAATTTGTCAGGCATTTTCAATTTAGGTACCGGGACCGCACGTTCGTATCTGGATCTGGCACGCGCCGTATGCAAAGCGAACAGCCTTCCAGAGCGCATCGAATTCATCGACATGCCTCAGGCACTTCGCGGGCAGTATCAATCTTTTACACAAGCACCGATGGCACGGCTCAGAGCCATCGGCTTTAATCATAGTTTCATGACACTCGAAGAAGGGGTAACCGCCTACGTGCAAAATTATCTTCGTAAAGCGGACCCTTATAAATGAGCCCCATCATTTTACCGGTCTTCCCGCGCGGTTTCTATATCGGGCCGCTTTTTATACATTATTACGCCCTGGCTTATATTCTCGGGCTGCTCAGCGGTTGGCGCCTGGTGCGCTATCTGGCATCCCGCACACCAATTGCAGCTAGTGGAGAGCAGGTAGATGATTTTCTTACCTGGGCGGTGCTCGGCGTTATTTTGGGCGGCCGCATCGGCTACGTTTTGTTTTACCAGCCTGGCTATTTTTTTACCCACCCCTTAGCCATTCCCGCAGTGTGGGATGGCGGCATGAGCTTTCACGGTGGCTTCTTGGGAGTAACCACTGCGATTCTGGCTTTTTGTTGGAAGCACCGTCTTAACCCTTTCCGTTTTGCCGACAGAATTGCCGTGGCCGTGCCGATTGGTCTTTTCCTTGGCCGATGCGCTAATTTCGTAAATGGTGAGTTGTGGGGCCGCCCTGCCCCGGCAAGCTTTCCTTTCGCCATGGTCTATCCAGGCGACCCATATCAATTGCCGCGATACCCCTCTGAGCTAATCGAAGCCTCTCTGGAAGGTGTCGTGTTGTTTTGTGTGATGCTGCTGTGTGCACGCTCCACAGCCATTCGGAACCGGTCTGGCACGTTGGCAGGAATTTTTCTGCTTGGATACGGCATCGCCCGCATAACAGGAGAATGCTTCCGCGAACCAGATGCGTTTTTGGGCTTTCTGCCGTTTGGCACCACCATGGGTCAGATTCTTTCTGTCCCCATGGTT
>JAKBCD010000120.1 GCA_021808205.1 Pseudomonadota bacterium
GGCGGGTGACCACCATCTGCGCCAGCAGCGGCGTGTAGCGCGTGAAAATCGCCTTGCCGGCAAAGCGCAAGCCCGCACCCAGCGTATCCAGGCGCTCATTCAATGCGGGTTTTTCCAAGCGGCGGGGTGCTTTCAACGCGGTTAAATGGAAGCTGGCTTAGAGAAGCACGGGCATAAATTCAATGCCAACAAAAAACCCCGGCATTTCTGCCGGGGTTTCCTGTTTCAACCTGAGTGGCCGGATTAGAAATCCATGCCGCCCATGCCGCCCATGCCGCCCATGTCAGGCGCGCCCATCGGGGCCTTTTTCTCGGGGCGCTCGGTCACACCAGCCTCGGTGGTGATGATGAGCGAAGCCACGGAAGCGGCGTCCTGCAGGGCAGTGCGCACAACCTTCGTCGGGTCGATGATGCCGGCGGCAACCATGTTTTTGTATTCGCCGCTCTGCGCGTCGAAGCCAAAGGTGTATTCGCTGTTTTCCAGCACCTTGCCGGCGATCACCGCACCGTCTTCACCAGCATTCTCGGAGATCTGGCGCAGCGGCACCTGGATGGCGCGGCGGATGATCTCGATACCGGTCTGCTGGTCGGTATTGTCACCTTTCAGCGTGGCCAGAATGAGCGAGGCGCGGGCCAGGGCGACACCGCCACCGGGCACAATGCCTTCCTCAACTGCCGCGCGGGTCGCGTGCAGCGCGTCGTCAACGCGGTCCTTGCGCTCCTTCACCTCAACCTCGGAGGCGCCGCCAACGCGGATCACGGCAACACCGCCGGCCAGCTTGGCCAGACGCTCTTGCAGCTTCTCGCGGTCGTAGTCCGAGGTGGTTTCCTCGATCTGCGCGCGGATCTGGTTGACGCGGCCGGTGATGTCGTCCTTCGCGCCAACGCCTTCGATGATGGTGGTGTTCTCTTTCTCGATCAGCACCTTCTTGGCGCGGCCCAGCATGTTCAGGGTCACGGTCTCAAGCTTGATGCCGAGGTCTTCGGAGATCACCTGGCCACCGGTCAAAATCGCGATGTCTTCCAGCATGGCCTTGCGGCGGTCGCCGAAGCCAGGGGCCTTCACGGCGGCAATCTTCAGGCCGCCACGCAGCTTGTTCACCACCAATGTGGCCAGCGCCTCGCCTTCCACGTCCTCGGCGATGATCAGCAGCGGCTTGCCGGACTGCACCACGGCTTCCAGCAGGGGCAGCATCGGCTGCAGCTGGGAGAGCTTCTTCTCGAAGATGAGGATGTACGGGCTGTCGAGGTCCGCGATCATCTTCTCCGGGTTGGTGATGAAATACGGGGAGACATAGCCGCGGTCGAACTGCATACCCTCGACGACGTCGAGCTCGGTCTGGATGCCCTTGGCTTCCTCAACCGTGATCACGCCTTCATTGCCAACCTTCTGCATGGCCTGGGAGATCATCTCACCGATCTCGGTCTCGCCATTGGCGGAGATGGTGCCAACCTGCGCGGTCTCGGCCGGGTTGGTGATCTTCTTGGAGCGGGTCTTCAGCTCTTCCACAACGGCGGCCACGGCCTTGTCGATGCCGCGGCGCAGGTCCATCGGGTTCAGCCCGGCGGCCACGGCCTTCACGCCTTCGCGCACGATGGCCTGGGCCAGCACGGTCGCGGTGGTGGTGCCGTCACCGGCCAGGTCGTTGGTCTTGGAGGCAACTTCGCGGATCAGCTGCGCGCCCAGATTCTCGAACTTGTCGGACAGCTCGATTTCCTTGGCGACGGTCACGCCATCCTTGGTGATGCGCGGCGCGCCGAAGGATTTTTCGATGACAACATTGCGGCCCTTCGGGCCCAGGGTAACCTTCACGGCATTGGCAAGGGTATCAACGCCGCGCAGCATACGGTCGCGCGCGTCGGAACCAAAACGGACGTCTTTGGCAGCCATGTGTGTAGCTCCTTATGTTTGAAGCGGCCTGATTTGGACTCCGCGGCTCAAGCGCCGCTCCGTCATCAGGACGCGATTCGATGGCGTGAGAAATTAAGCGGCGATGATGCCCAGAATGTCGGATTCCTTCATGATCAGCAGGTCTTCCCCGTTGATCTTGACCTCGGTGCCGGACCATTTGCCGAACAGCACGCGGTCGCCCGCCTTCACGTCCAGGGCAACAAGCGCGCCGGCTTCGTTACGGGCGCCTGGGCCGGCGGAGATAACCTCGCCTTCCTGCGGCTTTTCCTTGGCGGTGTCGGGAATGATGATGCCGCCCGCGGTCTTTTCCTCGGCGGTGATGCGACGGACGACAACGCGGTCGTGCAGAGGGCGGAAATTCGCCATATGATCGCTCCTAAACATTATGTCTTAAAAGCTTCCCAGCCAGTCCGGCCCAATCTGCGGCACCGCGGCTGTTAGCACTCCCTGCTTGGGAGTGCCGGGGATGTAGCCCGACCGACGGGCGAAAGTCAAGAAAGTTGGCACTCACGATTCAGGAGTGCCAAACCGCTGGATTCACTGCGGATTATAGCTGGTAAACCCCGGGGGCTGCGTGTGGCAGCCTGATGAAATTGTCAGAGCAAGCCGGGCGGCCGCGGACAAATTGCCCTTAGTTCGGCAGCTCCACCAGCCGGAACAGTCCCAGCGGCTGCATGTTCCGCACCTTCGCCGTGGCCAGATCATCCGCCCTGAACATATGCCCCAGCCGGAAATCCGGGTGCCAGCCCAGCAGGCCGGAGGCAGGCGCCATGGCGCGCTCAACCCACCAGATTGGCCCGCTCTCCCGTGCAAAATGGTTCACGAACAGAATTTTGCCGCCGGGCTTCACCACCCGGCGCAGTTCTTTCACCAGGGCGCGCGGGTCTGGCACCACGGAGGCCACAAACATTGCCACCGCGATGTCGAAGCTGCCATCCTCGAAGCTGGTGGACTGGGCGTCCATCTCAAGCAGCGACTCGACATTGCGCAGCCCCATCTCCGCGGCGCGCCGGCGGGCGATGGTCAGCATGTCGCGCGAAAGATCGATGCCGGTAATACGCTTCGCGGCGGTGTAGTGCGGCAGCGCCAGGCCGGTGCCCACTCCCACTTCCAGCACTTTCGTGCCTGGTAAGGCGTTCACCGCCGCCACGGCGGCATGGCGGGCGGTGCGGGAGCACAGCCCGAACCAGCTGTCGTAGGATTTCGCATAGCGGGAGTAGGTGGCGCGAATGGTATCCGCATCCAATTTCGCGCGCGGGCCCTCAAGAGCCGCGCTGGAGACATCTCGCATCCTATATCCTTGGCGCCGTCATAAAAAAGCAACCCACCTTTGCGCGTATTAGGCAGCGACCGCAATGGGCTTAGAGTTTTTTTAACCAGAAAGCGTGTGTTCCACGATTCCGGGGGTGAGAATCTGCGGCAGAATTTCCGCCGCGCCGCCGGGCGGGTAATAAAGGTAAAGCGGCACGCCGGCGCGGTGGTTTGCTGCCAGCAGCGCGGTGATGGAGGGGGTGCGGTTTGTCCAGTCGCCCACCAGCACCGCCACATTCCTGGCCTTGAACAAGGCTTGCACCGGGGCGGTGGCCAGCGTCCCGTGTTCGTTCACCTGGCAGGTAATGCACCAGGCGGCGGTGAGATCGATGAACACGGGCCGCCCGGCGGCGCGCAGGCTCGCGAGGCGGGCCGCGCTATAGGGTTGCGCTCCGGGCAGGGTAAGGGCGGCGCCAGCGGGTGCGGCATGCAGAAACGGCAGCAGCGCCAAAACCGCCACCGCGAAAACCGGGCGGCGCGGCAGTGTGGCGCCCAAGACCAGCGCCCCCGCCGCCAGCAGCAAGAGGCCCGGCACGCCCGCCTGCCGGAACAGCACCCAGCCCAGCCAGGAAAAGGTGGCGAACATGGGCAAGGCGAGGATTTTCTGCGCCACCGCCATCCAGCGCCCCGGCCGGGGCAGGCATGCGGCCAGATACGGTGCCGCCGCCAGCAGCAGAATGGGCAAGGCCAGCCCCAGCCCCAGTGCCAGAAACAACCCCATGGCTGGCAGCGGCGGCAGGGCTAGGGCAGCGGCGATGGCGGCACCCATGAAGGGCGCGGTGCAGGGCGTGGCCACCAGCACCGCCAGCAAGCCGGTAAGGAAACTATGCTGTGCCGGAAGCCGCCCGATAAACCCCGGCATGGAGAGATGAAACATTCCCGCCAGGCTCAGCCCCGCCGCCAGAATCACCCAGGCCGCCAGCGCCACGAAAATGGGCGACTGGAACTGGAACCCCCAAAACGCCGCCACGCCCAAAGCCCGCAGGCTCAGCAGCACCCCGCCCAGCGCGGCCATGGAACCCAGAACGCCCGCCGTGTAGCCCAAAGCCTCGCGCCTGATATGCCCATGCGCCGCGCCGCCCAGCCGGGCGAAGGCCACCGCCTTCATCGCCAGCACAGGAAACACGCAGGGCATGAGATTCAGCAGCAATCCGCCCGCCAGCGCCAGCAGCCACCAAGGCGCATGGGGCGCGGGCGTTGTTGGTGCCGCGGTGAGTGCCAGCGCCTGCATCTGCCCGCTCGGGTCGGTGAGTTCCAGCACGCCGGGCAGGGTTGCAGGCGCGGCCCCGGCCAGTTTCAGGTGCAGTTGCAGCCCGTCCGCCGTGAAGGAAAGCGGCTGTGGGGCGTTGTTGATCAGTACGTCGGGCGAATAAGGAAAAAACCGGGCGGATTTCACCTGCGCGGCGGTCACGCCCGTCAGGCTCAGCGTGCCATCCCTGGCAAGCCGCGCTGCATAAGGCGAGGGCACGATGGACGGTGCGGCGGGGAACAGTCCGGCCTCGGCGGAACCGCCACCATTCAAGGCCAGGGTGAAGCTGGCATGTTCGGGAATGCAGATGTCCGAGCAGACCAGCCAGCGTGCCTGCACCGCCACGCTGCTGCCGCTCACGTGGCTGGCGGTGAAGGGCAGCACCACATGGCCGGAAAGCACATAGCCGCCAATGCCGCCGAAGGACAAAAACTCCGGCGCCGGAAAGGTGAGGGCGCTGAGCGTGACTGGCGCCGCTGCCCTCACCTGCGGCGGCAGTCCGGCATCGCCAGGGTCTTGCCAGTAAATATGCCAGCCAGGCTTGAGGGTGAATGCCAGCGCCAGTTTCACCTGGCCGTTTTCCGGCTGGTTGGCGGCGGAGATCAGCCGCACCGCATCTTGCGGCGAGGCGAAAGCTGCGCTCGTGGCGGCGAAGCCGAGGCCTGGGAATAAAAGCAAGGCAAGCAGGAGCAGACAGCGCATCGGTGAAAGCATCGCATGAAACGGCGGCCTCTGATACCAGGGCGCGGCATGATTAACCTTCCCGTTACAGAAGCCCTGCCGGACCTGCTGCGCGCCTTGAAACCCGAAGGCGGCAGCGCCGTGCTGGTGGCCCCGCCCGGGGCGGGTAAAACCACGATGGTGCCATTGGCGGCGCTTGAGGCGGGTTTGGGCAAGATTCTGCTGCTGGAGCCGCGCCGCCTGGCCGCCCGCGCGGCGGCGATGCGCATGGCGGAGCTTCTGGGCGAGGTGGCGGGTGAGCGTGTGGGCTTCCGCACCCGGTTGGAAAGCGCGGTGGGGCCCGGCACGCAGATAGAGGTGATCACCGAGGGGCTGCTTACCTCCCGTTTGCTATCAGACCCCGGGCTTTCCGGCGTGAATCTGGTGATTTTCGACGAGGTGCATGAGCGCAGCCTGGAGGCTGATCTGGCCCTGGCCCTGGTGCGGGACTTGCAGCGCGGCTTAAGGCCGGAATTGCGAATCCTCGCTATGTCCGCCACCGCCGAGGCGGAAAAATTTTCCGCCCTGCTGGCCGCACCCATTATCGCCAGCGAAGGGAAATTATTTCCGGTCGAGATTGTTCACGCGAAGCGGGATATTATGTCACCGCGTGACCTTCCGGAAGCCGCCGCCAAGGCGGTGCGCGAGGCGCTTGTGGCGCATCCGGGCGATATTCTCGTCTTTCTACCCGGCATGGCGGAAATCCGGCGCACCGAGCAGGCCCTGGAACGCTGCCCTGCCCTGGTGCTGCCGCTGCATGGCGACCTCTCCCGCGAGGCGCAGGACAGGGCGCTGCGTGAGCATCAGGAGCGCCGGGTGGTGCTCTCAACCTCCATCGCGGAAACCTCGCTCACGGTGCCGGGGGTACGGATCGTTATAGATGGCGGGTACCGCCGCGCTCCGGTGCTGGATGCAAGTTCAGGCCTCACCCGCCTCACTACCCAACGCATCTCCCGCGCTGCCGCGGCACAACGCGCCGGGCGTGCCGGGCGGCTGGGGCCGGGGGTAGCAATCCGGCTCTGGAGCGAGGCGCTGCACCGTGGCCTGCCGCCATTCGACCGGCCGGAGATTTTCGCCGCCGAACTTTCTGGCCTCGCTCTGGCCTGTGCCGCCTGGGGG
>JAKBCD010000121.1 GCA_021808205.1 Pseudomonadota bacterium
CAATGGCAAGGCCAATCAAGGTGATGACGATGGAGGTGACCGTGCGCGCCGTTGCCCCCGCCTTCCAGGAAGGCATAAACGTGTGGATGAGCGTGATGGTAGAAAGCACGCCGCAATAAAGATTCATCGCATTGGTGCCCGCAATGCCGACAGAGAAGATGATAACGATGGGAATGGCGGCAGCGCCGGTGAAGGCCGTGAGCCCGCCTACCGGATCACCGTTAGCAGCGACAAGGCCGAGCAGCGCGCCCAGAATCATCGGGAGAATGGAGCCCAGAGAGCAGCCCCAATAGGAAGCCCAGAACGCAGGTTTGGCACCGGTGTCGTGCGGCATATAGCGGCTGTAGTCCGATACATAAGGCGCATAGGCGATCTGCCATAGCGCACCCACGGAGACCATGCTGAAGAACCCCGCACCGCTGAAGCTGTTCATCGCCATGAAATTGCCCGGCAGGCCGTGCACGGCAACAATCCATACAAACGCGACCAGAAGCGCCAAACCAGAGGTCCAGGTAAGAACGCGCGCATAGGCATGAATGAGATCATGGCCAAAAATGGTAGCAATAACGCTGACCACTGCAATGAACACGATCAGCAAGTGCTCATCTATACCGCCCGCGATAGTGTGGAGCGACTGCCCGCCCAGCACAATGTTGGAAGCAAGGAAGCCCACATACATGATGATGACGATGGCCACTACCAGCACCGCGCCGATGGTACCGAACTGCCCCCGCGTCTGCACCATTTGCGGTACGCCAAGCCGCGGCCCCTGCGCTGAGTGCAGCGCCATGAACACCGCGCCCGCAAGATTGCCAACGATGATGGACAGGCACGAACTAACGAAATCGAGCTTGAAGACCGAGCTTGCCAATGCGCCGGTAACGATCGTCAGCATCATGATGTTCGAACCAAACCAGATGGTGAACAAATCCCTCCAGGTACCGTGGCGCTGGTCCAGCGGAATTTGATAGATGGTGTGCTGCTCGACTTTGCCAGGAGATTCCGCGGCCATGGTTTTATCCTTCAGGCTGGAGTGGGCGCCATGATTATACGTTGCCAGCAGCTTACATTAATCTATCTTTAATCAGCATCGAATTTATCGAAGCAGAGGCAACTGTTTTTTAGTCCACCGGGGCATTTCTTGAGCAAAACCCTGGCCTTCGCGCCTGCAATATAAGCAGATTTCGTCTTTCCCCAGGGGCCGGGCCGCGCTACGCTTCCAGCAAATGATAAGCACCGCAGAAACCCTGGCCACGCTCATATCCTTTCCCACCGTCAGCGCTGACAGCAATGAGGCACTCATCCGCTGGAGCGCCGGGCGGATCACCGCAGCCGGCGGGCGGATTCACATCATGGCAGGTGCCAAGCCAGGAAAATTTAACATGCTGGCGAGCTTTGGGCCTGAAACAGGTGCCGGCATTGTGCTCTCTGGCCATAGCGACGTGGTGCCTGTGGCAGGACAGGCCTGGAACACAGACCCCTTTATTCTTACAGCCAAGGGGCGCAAGCTCTACGGCCGCGGCAGCAGCGACATGAAGGGCTTTCTGGCGAGCGCATTAAGCGCCGCCGCCAGGGCGGATAAAGCCAAACTTGTCCGCCCGCTGCACCTTGCCTTTTCTTACGATGAAGAAGTTGGCTGCATTGGCATAAGAGACCTGCTGGCGCGCCTGGCGAAGGAGAATTTTCAGGCGGAGGGCTGCATAATCGGCGAACCGACAGAGCAGAAAGTGGCACTCGGGCACAAGGGCAAGCTTGCAGGCTGTATCCGCTGCATTGGCCTGCCTGCCCATTCTGCCAACCCGTCCTTGGGGTGCAACGCCATTTCCCTCGCGGCGGAAATGGTGTGCGCGGTGAACACGCTGCAGGCCCAGTTGGCCGAAAGCGGAGCCCATGATAATGCTTACCCTTTTCCATCCACAAGCGCGCAGATTGGCACCATAAAAGGTGGCACCGCACTAAACATCGTGCCTGAATTCTGCGAAATGCAGTTTGAGATCCGCAACGTGGCGGGAGACGCGCCCCGCGCCCTCGTAGAGCGGCTGAGGGGGAATGCCGCGAACATTGCCGCGCACCACGGCAAAGGGCGCATCACGATTGAGATCACTAACGAATACCCAGGGCTGGACACCCCGGAAAACGATGCGTTTGCGCAAAAAATACTGCGTGCCGCAAGCTCGCAACCGGCTAAGATCGGCTTTGGCACGGAAGGCGGGCTGTTCAAGGAAATGCTGCATCTGCCGGTGGTGGTGTGCGGCCCCGGCAGCATCGATCGGGCGCATAAGCCGGATGAGTACGTGACCCAGGACGAGCTGGATGCCTGCGATGCGTTTCTGGACCGCGTAATCGCCGGGCTGTATGCTTAGCGCGTCCCGGGAAGTGGCTGGTTCAGCAGCAGTTCCCGGCAAATTTCGATAAAGGCTTCTGAGGTGGGCGTGCGGCGCAGCCCCTTCAGCGTGGCAATGCCGTAAACCAGAGGCCGTAATTTATCCTCAAGCGCCAGGTAAGAGAGCTTGTGGCCATCCAGTGTGGTAAGGTTTTTTGGCTGTGCGTTCGCCAACCCGTAGCCCTCACCGCGCGCCACCAGGCTGCGGATGATGTCAATATACGCATAGCGCCCCGTAATATGCGGGGCGATGCCCGCCTCGCGAAACAAGGAGAGGAAATAATCCCGGCTCATCGGCAAATCCAGCAGCAGAAAATTCTCGCTTTCAAACTCCTTCAAACTGACCGACCGCCTGCGCGCGAAGGGATGCGCGGCCCCAACAAAAGCGTAAGGCGGCAGCGGCGCCATCGGGATGAAATCGAAGTCCGGCGGAATATTCATGTCATAGGTAAGCAGCAGGGCAATGCGGCCATGGCGCAGAGTTTCAAACAGCTCCGCCTGGTTGCCCGCCACGGCATTCGCCCTGGCGGACTCGTAGCGCTTGCGGAACACTGAAAGCAGTTCAGGAATCGCCAGGGGAAACAAAGTAGAAAGGCACCCGATCTCCAATGGGCCGCCCACCTTGGCGGAGATCATCGAAGCTGCATTCTGCACTTCTTCGGCCTGCAACAGCAACGCTTTTGCCTCGCGCAAAAACCTTTGCCCCTCGGCCGTGAGCGACAACCCCTGCGCGTGGTGGCGGATAAAAAGCTGAATACCGAAGTCGTGTTCCAAAGCCGTAATGGCTGAGGAAATTGATGGCTGAGAAATATTCACTCTCTCCGAGGCCAGGGTAATGCTGCCCAGCTCTGCCGTGGCCACGAAATAACTTATCTGTTTGAGCGTGAAGCGCATTGCTTTATCGATCAGGAAATTTGAACCAAAATATTATAAAATTATATTATACAAAAGCAAAATTGCCACCCAAGAGTACCCCATGACCTTCTCTCTCATTGCCCGCTGCCCCCGCAGCGAGCAATTCGCCGTGGCCGTAACATCTTCTTCTCCCGCCGTTGCCGCGCGTTGCGCCTTCGCGCGGGCGGGGGTAGGTGCCGCCACAACCCAGAATGTAACGGACCCACGCTTAGGCCCGCAATTGCTGGACGCTCTGGCCGCCGGAATGAGCGCCGAGCAAGCCTTGGCGAAGGTGGCGGACGTCGCAGCCTGCCCCGAATACCGCCAGCTCACGGTGCTGGATTCACAAGGCCGAACCGCCGTTTATTCAGGCGCCAAAACCCTTGGCATTCATGGCACGGCGCAGGTTGAAAACGCCGCCAGCGCCGGAAATTTGCTTGCCAGCACTAATGTGCCGCAGGCGGTTACCGCAGCGTTCGCGGCCACCAATCCAGATGACGAACTTGGCGCGCGGGTGATTGCGGCAATGCAGGCGGGTTTGAATGCGGGCGGTGAGGCCGGGCCACTAAAATCCGCCGGGTTGATTGTGGTGGACCAGCAAGCCTGGCCGCTTGCGGATTTACGAGTGGACTGGCGCGACGAACCACTCGCCGAACTCGCCCGGCTATGGAGCATATGGCAACCGCAAATGTATGATTACGTGACCCGGGCATTGAACCCTCAGGCAGCACCATCCTACGGCGTGCCGGGAGATGTATGAACCAGTCAGGTCAGATAATCCTGAGCCAGCGCCCGCCGCATCTGCGCGAAATGCGCTTCCCCGAATTCTGGCTCGCTCTTCCAGGCGTTGGCGGTTTGCTCCGCTACCTCGTCATTAAGGATGCTTAAAGGCTGCCCCGTGCCGTAAGCCAGCATCAAAGTGCGGGCGGCGCGCTCAAAATGATAGAAGGCGTCGAAAGCCTCCGCGGCACTTTCCCCAACGGTGAGCAAGCCATGATTGCCCATCATCAGAATTTTCTTCTCGCCCAATATCTTCGCTAGCCTTTCGCCCTCGGCCTTGTTGTCAGCCATCCCGGCATAGGCATCATCGATGGCAACGCGGTTGAAGAACCGCGCAGAGGTCTGGTCAACCGGATAAAGCGTGGGGTCCTTCAGGCAGGAAAGTGCCGTGGCATAGGCGGGATGCAGATGCACCACGCAGCGCGCCTGCGGCACCAGGCTATGGATAGCGCCATGAATCGCCCAGGCCGTGCTGTCGATATCATCCGGCAGCTCGTTGGCATTGCTATCCAATAGCGCCAGCTCGGAAGCCTTCAGCGTGGCAAAATCCCGCCAGCGCCGGTTGATGAGAAATTGCGTGCCATCATCGGAAACCGCCAACGAAATATGATTTGCGGTTGCCTCCTGCCAGCCGAACCGGGCGGCAAGGCGGCAGAGGGCCGCAAGCTCTCCACGTAATCTTGCCTCACTCATGGAAGCTCCGCGATCACGTCGATCTCAACCAGCCATTCCGGCCGGGCAAGTGCTACCACAACCAGGCCGGTGAACACCGGATAAACGCCTTTCAGCCAACGACCCGCAACGCGGTATACAGCTTCGCGGTGGCGAATATCCGTGAGATACACAGTGACCTTGCAAATATGCTCCAGCGTGGCGCCACATTCACGCAGCAGCATATCGATATTCTGCATCACCTTCTCGGCCTGCCCGGCGGGGTCACCCACAGCCACATTCTCGCGCGTGTCCAGGTCCTGCGGCACCTGGCCGCGCAAATAGATCATCTTGCCGGTAACAACCGCCTGGCAGAGATCGTTGTCGAGATTCTGCTCCGGATACGTGTCCTTAGTATTGAACGGGCGAATACGCCTGTGAATCATCTCATCCTCCACTGCGGCCAGAACGGCCTGAGCGAACATAGGCAAACGGCCAGTATTTTATAAAGTCGATACTACGTAGCTTTTGAATAAAAAACCCAGAACCAACACCCGCCCGCTCAGAGCGATGGCAGATTGAGCCGGAACTCCCGCGCGCAATCCTGCGCGATTTCATAACCCGCATCGGCATGGCGCATGACGCCGGTCGCCGGATCATTCCAGAGCACGCGCTCCAGCCGCGCCGCCGCTTGCCTCGTGCCATCGGCACAAATGACCATGCCGGAATGCTGCGAGAAGCCCATGCCCACGCCGCCGCCATGATGCAGCGAGACCCAGGTGGCCCCAGATGCGCAATTCAGCAGCGCATTCAGCAGAGGCCAGTCGGAAACGGCATCGGAGCCATCCAGCATCGCTTCGGTCTCGCGGTTCGGCGAGGCAACGGAACCGGAATCCAGATGATCGCGCCCGATCACCACCGGAGCAGACAGCTCGCCCGAGGCGACCATCTCGTTAAAAGCGAGGCCCAGCCGGTGCCGGTCCCCCAGCCCCACCCAACAGATGCGCGCGGGCAGACCCTGGAAGGAGATCCGTTCCCTCGCCATGTCCAGCCAGTTATGCAGGTGCTTATGGTCCGGCAGCAACTCCTTCACCTTGGCGTCGGTCTTGTAGATGTCTTCAGGGTCGCCAGAAAGCGCCGCCCAGCGGAACGGGCCAATGCCCCGGCAGAATAACGGGCGGATATAAGCGGGTACGAAACCCGGAAAATCGAACGCATGCGTCACGCCGTGCTCTTTGGCACGCTGGCGGATGTTGTTGCCATAATCGAAGGTGGGCACGCCTATCTTCACGAAATCCAGCATGGCGCGCACATGCTGGGCCATGGAGGCACGAGCGGCTTCCTCCACCGCTTTCGGGTTGCTCTCACGCTTGGCTTCCCATTCCGCGACGCTCCAACCCGCGGGCAGATAGCCGTTCACCGGATCATGGGCGGAGGTCTGGTCGGTCAGCATGTCCGGCCGTACACCGCGCTTTAAAAGCTCAGGCAAAATCTCCGCGGCATTGCCCAGCAGCGCCACAGAGATGGCTTTCTTCTCCGTACGGGCACGGCCAATAATCTCCAGCGCGTCGTCCAAGTCTTCCGCCTGCACGT